>LJTR01000172.1 GCA_001303465.1 Phycisphaerae bacterium SG8_4 | reverse complement strand
TGTTTCAGCTGGTATTTGCACTTGTGATTCTAAAGACCGCTCCCGGGCGCCTGGTCTTTGACGCAATGCAGCGATTCGTCAATGGCATAGTGGCATGCGGCAACGAGGGCTCGGCCTTTCTTTTTGGAGAAGGGTTTCGAGATCATTATTTTGCGTTCTCGGTTTTACCGTTGATCGTTTTCTTTTCATGTCTGACCGGTATTCTGTTTCATTGGGGCGTGATTCAGAAGATTGTCAAGGTGCTCGCCTGGTCCATGGTACGCGTGATGGATGTCTCCGGCTCGGAGTCACTGGCTGCGGCGGCCAATGTCTTCCTCGGGCATACCGAGGCGCCGCTGCTGGTGGGCATACCGAGGCGCCGCTGCTGGTTCGACCTTATCTGGAATCGATGACGCGCTCGGAGCTGATGGCAATGCTGACAGGCGGCATGGCCACCATCGCGGGCAGCGTCATGGCCGCCTATGTCGGTCTTGGCATCGACGCCGGGCACCTGCTGGCTGCATCGATCATGTCGGCACCGGCCTCGCTCGTGATCGCCAAGATCATGGTGCCCGAACGAGAGGCTTCAAAGACCAAAGGACAGGTTCGCGTTGAAGTCCCGCGTCAGGGTCGAAATGTTATCGACGCCGCCTGCAACGGTGCGGCGATAGGCCTGAAGCTCGCGCTCAACGTCGGCGCGATGGTGCTGGCCTTTGTCTGTCTGATTGCCCTGATCAATTGGGGGCTCGATCGAGGTCAGTTCCTGGTGATTTACCTGGCCCGCGGCGCTGAGGCCGCAGAGGAGATGACCGATCCGCTGACATTTGAGAGAATCGTGGGGTGGATATTCTGCCCGTTTGCCTGGGTTATGGGGATCGGCAGCGAGGATGTACTCAAGATCTCGTCGGTCCTGGGCGAAAAGACCGTGCTCAATGAGTTCATAGCCTATATGGATCTTGTAGAAATGCGTGATCAGTTGAATGAGCGATCGTTCACCATCGCCACATACGCGCTGTGCGGATTCGCAAATTTCGGCTCGGTCGCCATCCAGATCGGCGGCATCGGTGCGATGGTTCCATCCCGCCGCCAGGACATTGCCCAACTGAGTCTACGCTCCATGATTGGCGGTACATTAGCCGGCTTCATGACCGCGTGTGTTGTTGGAATGTTGATTTGACATCTCGAGTGAGATTGAAAGGCCTATGAATGTCGAACGGAAAATCGCCTCGTCGCACGTGGTTTGGTCCTTGTATTTTTGCAGCCGCCTTTTCACTGGTCCTGGCGGGCAGACTATCAGCGGCCGTCATGAGAATTGACGGTGAATTTCAAGACTGGAAAGACGTCAGAGTCTGTGCGCTCGATCCTAAAGGGGACGCCAAGGGCGCGTTTGATATCACGAAGGTCTATGCCGCGAGTCAGGGCTCTATCCTCTATCTTCGATTCGATACAACCAACGTCTTGAACATCCAGAACGGCCCGGAAGCTCAAGGAACTCTGTCGATCATAATCGATCTGCCGAACGGTCGACAGCTCACACTTGATACGAGAGGCAGACGCGCCTTTCTAAACGACGATTCAGAAGGGCGGATCGGCTGGGATCGTTTGAAGTACATTGTCGGGCCGACCTATGCCCAGGATGAATTCGAAATGCAGATTGACCTTGCCGAATTCAACATAAAGCTCGGCGATTGGGTGAATGTTCAATTCGACGGCTCCGACCAGCTCAGTGCTCCGGTTAGATTTCTATTCTCACAACCTTGGCAAACACCGAGGCGCCGTTCCCATCGCCGTGAGCCTGGAACCGACGTGAGAATTGTGAGTTTCAATACATATTTCGAAGGTTTGAGCGATCCCGATCGAGCAGACGCAATGGGTCGTCTGTTGAATTCTGTTGACGGTGACATCTATTGTTTTCAGGAGGAATGGAAGACCGAAGGTCACAGTGAAATCCTCAAACGTCTGATGCTGCCAGAGGGCAACGGTCGGTGGTATATCCACAAGGTACACGGCAATGTCATTGCATCGAAGTATCATCTGAACATATTGCCGTCTAAGAATGACAGCTACGCGGCGGCTCTCATCAGACTGGCCGAAGACAGCCTGCTGGTCATAAATGCTCATCTAAAAGCCATGGGATATATTGACAGTATAGAGGATCAGCTTCGCATCCGGCAGGCAAATGATATTGTTGCCACGATCGATGAGGTCTTCAGCGGGCAATATTTCGAAGATGACGCGGGCGGGGGAAGACCGGCAGTGGTAATTGTCGGTGACTTCAATTTAGTCGGATCCAGGGCGCCTCTGGATTTGATCCTCGAAAAGAAGATTCATGGCTTGAAAGACTGGCTGATACCTAACTTGATCGGTGAATCTGTTGTCACCTGGCGCGGAGGGGCGCGTGCCTCCTTTTCTCCGGGTAAGCTCGATTATGTTGTCTATAGCGCCAAGACTCTTGTTCCCAGAAATGGATTCATACTCAATTCGGAACTGCTGAATCAAACTGAACGCAGGCAACTGAAACTGGATGTTGCCGACAGCAGATTGAGCGATCATCTGCTAATGACCGTCGATTTTCAATTCTCAGATTCAGCGAAATGAACATGATCGGGCGACGATCTGTTATGACAATGTACTCACCAAAATCCGCGTCTCCGGCGTGGTCTTACTGAACTGTTTTTTGTCCAACAGTACCTGTCCACAGAATTGACATCGGCAGTGCCAGATCATGTGACGAAGGGTCGAACAAAGTCAGCAGTTGGACATCGTCATTTTCGAGTGATACCCTTGCCAGATGCGGGTAGTAAAATGCCTGTCGGTTCGGATTCGGATACTCGGGGATGTTGTGCATGTTAAATCCTGCGACCCACAGCGCTGCCGTTTGCGAATCTTCGGCCATGCTGGTCACATGCTGTATGCCATGGATCGCTACAGACTTCTCAAGGGTAATGGCAGCCGAAGTGGAAAAGCCGTAGATGGTGGTCGACTCCGGATCCAACGGATCAAGTGCAGCCGACGCAAGGTACAGCATGTCAGTTGTCCGCGAGAGGTGCATCGCAATAGGATCCGGCACGTAGCTGCCGCCGTCCGGTCTGCCCAGTTCCACACGATCTATTGTTCCATCAGGCTTGTATCTCCAGAGTATGTCACTCTCATTGAGAGAATTCACGTTGAGAACATACAGGTTGCCTGAACTGTCGAGTTCGATCTCTCTCAGATTATCCCGGTACTGGTTATCGTGCAAAAGCGGAGGCTCATCGTATAGCTCGACAAGTTCGTATGGCGGATTGCCTTCGACCAATGGTTTGAGCTTTGCTGCCGCCGTGTAAGCCTGGCCGCCACTGGGACTGACCACGACCGGGACAACATAAACGTGGTTCGCGCCAACGGCCGCGTCAAGAATAGGCCGGCCAAATGCATCGGCGTCCGAGCCCTGAATGCCGACATAGACTGCAGCGGTCCGATTGTAGCGGGGTTCCCGAAAATCGGTGGGCTCGAGTTTGCCAGGTGGTATGATCGCTGCGTCCGTGCTGTCTAGCCGTAGCAGACCCGTCTCGGAATTAAGCTGGTAGACTTCACCTTCTGGCCCATGGATGAGCCTGATGTTGCTGCGATCCGATGCGGGCTCGAATGATCCGGTAAACCGGCCATCGTTGGCAAAGGTGTACAGGTGGTCTCTCAGCTTGCTCCGCGCATCAGCGGGGCCGCGTTTTCCGAGCACAAGCAAGTCACTCATATCATCGGGCAGCTTTGTAAATGCCATAGCCGCACCGGGGACTGTCGGAGCAGGCACCGGGACACTCATCATTTGAAAGCCTCCGGATTCGCCTGTCATAGGCAAGCCACAGTAATTCAGCAGACGCTGGTCGGAGTTCATGGCCCAGTCCCACGAAGCTACGTCATAGGAATCCATATACCCATCGGTACTGAAGGCCCCCTCCAGGCAGGCCCTGTCGCCGGCTGCATCGCCTCCGCATCCGCCTATGACCATCAGGAAGTCCGACTCGTCGACGAAGTTGTCCCCGTTGATGTCCAGGCAGATGCCGTAACACTGTACCATGGTGCTCCAATTGTCAACGTAGACTGAGCTGCCGCCGTTGCCAGCCGGGACCCTCGGCGCCAGGCTAGCCAAAAGGATACCGGTCAAATCTGGCTCAACAAGTTCCAGCTCGACATAGAGCCCTTCGGCAAAGTCCAGGCTGCCCGTCCAGACGATTTTCTGAAAGACTGCGAATCGCTCGCTGCCCGCTGAACCCGGCCTGGGAGAAGGCGGAGCTGCGAGACGGGCGGCCTCGATGTAGTGCTGCTCTCGCAGGGGATCGTCGGGGGCCATAGGCAGTGGAGAGTCTGATACGTACACGACTAATTCAACGTTTGAGGTCCTGAACAAGTAATTGAAGTGGATCAGGATTTCGTCAACGCCAGTCTTGATAAACGTGCCTTTGGCGCGCGCATTGACCACGTTGCCTTCATTGTCCTTTCGGTTGTGCAGCACCATTGCGACGTTGTCGGGATCCTGCCCGAGGCCAACCGGCTCGATGAAGACCAGAGCTTCATCCGGATGTTCTGTGTTGTTGTTGATTACGTCGTCCTCGAACTCCTGCTCATCATCGAAATCCAGCGTGCCAAGAGACTGACTCAGCATTCGTACGAATGTGACGCGAACCGTGTAATCGTGGTAAACCGGACCGACCTCGTAAGTGCTGCCCCGTATTTGAGCCTCCCCGCCGTCAAGAAACCATCTATCGATCCGATAGCCGGCGTCGGCAGTGGCGGTGAACGTGTAGGTGTCGCCTTCATCTACGGTTACATCACCGTTACTGATGGAGCCTCCCGGACCTGCAGAGGCGGTTATCGTGTAAGAGAGTTGGACGAAGGAAATATCGACGCTATGGTCGCTAGTAATATTGGAGAGGGCGAAACTAGTTCCGCCCCTCTGGGCCAGAGTCCCGTCAACATACCACGTGTCAACCTTATAGCTGGAATCGGGGATAGCTGTAAATCCCAGATCACCACCGTGCGGGACGGAGGTTGAGCCGGATGGATCTATCGACCCGCCGGCGCCGGCCGAGCCTGTCACATCATATTTCAGCCTACGGAAAGTGACATCAACAGTGTGGCTTGCCTGGATATTGCTGAGCGTATAGCTCTCACCGTCGCTCTGAACCATCTCGCCATCCAGTGACCATTCATCTACCTGATAGCCGGGCTCGGCAGTAGCCGTAAAGACAAGGTCACTGCCGCGGCTTACGGCAGTAGCACCGGCAGGAGATATCGACCCGTTTGGGCCGGCGGACGATGTAACCGTGTAGACTGGCGGTGCCCACGCAGTCACGGCAGGCATTACCGCAACTATAACCACAGACAAACGTATGATTCTTCTTGAAATCCTGTCTCCTTCATTGGCGACCATGTTGCACCCTTCTTTCTTTTGTGCCGACAGAGAGTGTCAAAAAGTTAGGCGAAGGTTAGTTGAACTCCTCCTAAAGGTAATAATTGCCACAAACCAAGAGATTCCTCTACCTTTGCGCAGACGGCCGAATCACAAATGAGTCTACCCGTGCAAGCCAACTGATTATACCTTCATATCACCCATGGTTTCAAGATAATTCTCTCGAGAAAAGGAAGATTTTCCGGTCCGGATTGACACAGTCTTCTCAATTCTGAGGCTCATCGTTGAAGGAAGGCAATAGCGGAGGCTGTTGCTTTCAAATTGGCTGAATTTCGCTCAGGGAAACGTCGCCTGAATCTCACGGGCCAGGCCATAGAGCTCCTCGAAGGGCAGCACTGTATATTCGTCGGCTACGTAAATCCCTTTGCGGAGATTCAGAAAGCCCACGTGGCCATCCAGGAAGGCCATGTTGTGGCAATCCGGCCGGTCGTGCCATTCGGCAAGCTCCTTCCAGTCCTGGCAGGAATGAGGAAGCAGCTTCCATTGGTTATACGATCCGTAGTCGCCTATGAGCAACATGCGCGAGTGGCTGTCCACACGGTCGAGAGTGAGCTTCTTGAGCCGCTTGTTGACTTCCAGGTGCAGCGGCTCGAATGCATCGGCAAGAACCAGGACCTGATCCGGTCCGATCAGCATGATATTGGTCTGGTAGCTGGTTCCGAGATAGTCGTAAGCCTTTTCTCTCACCGCGTAGCCGGGGACTCCACCATGGTCGGCCGGACACAGGAAGATTTTGGCGTCGGTCTTGGTATTGGGGTCCTCGGGCAGATCGACAGGCAGGTTGAAGTACTTGTTGAGCGGACGAGGAGACCATCCCATTATCCCGCGCCATCCGCCGTAGTTCAGGTGACCGGTCCTGTGCTGGTAGAAACGTCCGTCGTTATCGTCGAGATACATGCTCCACGCGGTCGCGATCTGTTTGAGATTGCTCTGACAGCTCATGCGCTTTGTGAGGGCCTTGGCCTTGCGCAGGGAGGGCAGAAGAATCGCCAGGAGCAGCGCAATGACCGCGATTACAACTAGCAGTTCTATCAAGGTAAAACCACTGCGTCGCTTCACTGATGTCGAATCGCGAAAGTGCATGGTTCTTACATCTCTGTCTGTCGCTGCTGGCCTTCCTCCGTCGGTTTGTCGGTGGCTTCAAGCTCGTCCAATCTTTGCTTGACCTGATTAACAAGTACCCCGCCAACATTCATCTCATCATGCTGCGACAACTGTCGGATGGTTTCATAGCTGCGTCTGTATGCTTCAATCGCCTCCTTTCGATCACCGCTGTGCAGGTGATTCTCGCCGACAATGAAATCTGCGAACCAGCCGTCCTTTTCCGAGAAACCGCGGCGAAAACCAGCCTCTTTCTCAGCCACAGCTTTGGGACTGAGCAGGAACACTGCTGCCCGTCGTTCCTTGGAACCTTCGGATAGGTACCCAAAGACCAGCCTTGTTAAGAAGCTGTCCCCCTGCCGCCAGGCGTTCAGGAAACAGGTGAAAACGAGTGACCGCGTCAACGTTTTGGCCCTGTCTGTCTGGGCCGTTAGCTGCGCGGCGTAGACCTCCTGTTCCTTTCGGGCCTTCTCGGCAGTTATATACAAATCAAAGCACGTGTACGCAAAACCCAGGACGATCAAGAGCAGCAAGGCGGCGACTGTACTCGTGTATCGATGCCGCGCGATAATCTTGCGCAGAAGGTACAGGGTGCTGATCGACTTGACGCGGATGGGACGACCTTCAAGCCAGTTCTGGATGTCGCTCCGCAACTCGGCTGTGGACTGGTATCGCTCAGCAGGGTCTTTGGCAAGGGCCGTCAGCAGAATGGCCTCGACATCAGAGTCGAATTTGCGATCCAGCTGCCGGGGTCTGATCGGATCGGCCTTCTGAATGTTTTGCAGCACCTCCAGAGTAGAGCCACCGACCTCATACGGATACTGCCTGGTTAACATGTGATAGAGCATGACACCCAGAGAATAAACATCCGTCCGCACGTCAATCTGATCGGGCCGACCGGCGGCCTGCTCCGGCGACATCGTAGATAGCGTCCCGGACAGCTGGCCGGTCACTGTGACGACCGCCCTGTCCGAAGATTTCTCAGTCAGACCCGTTGCTTTTGCGAGCCCGAAATCCAGCACGTGCGGTTCACCTCGCTTGTCCACAAGAATGTTGGCGAATTTGAGATCACGGTGTATCACGCCCTGTTGATGAGCATAGGTTATGGCGGCGCAGATCTTATTGAACAGCACGATTGTTTCCCGAAATGACAGCTCATTGCGGCGCACGTATCGCTCCAATGGCTGGCCGTCGACGTATTGCATTACAAAGTAATACTGATGGTGGATGATGCCGCTGTCGCGGATGCTGACAATATTGGGGTGGTCGAGGCTCGCGATAAGCTCGGCTTCTCTCTCAAAATAGTGGCGTGCCCTGGCCGAAGCCAACAGCGTGGGCAGCAATACCTTGATCGCAACCTTTGTCTTGGTGGCTGTGTGAATGGCCTTGTAAACCGCTGCCTGGCCTCCTCGCGGCATCTCCTCCAGGACCTCGTAACCGGCAATCATGGACTCCAGCGCTTTGGCAAAGTTCTGCCCGTCAGATGGGAATGTCGTTGGTTGCGGCGCGGCTTGGCCTGGAATGACATCGTCGAGCGAAAGCGTCTGCTCAGCCGGCCCAACCCGGCCACCCCCGGAAGGCGGCGTATTTGCATGTTCTTCCCCAAGCACACGTGTCTTTTCAGTTGGTCCCGAGCCAGATCGTCTGTGAGCTGGGGGTATGCTTGGCTCTGACTCGGCAGGATGCCCATCAAGGGCAAGTGTCTTTTCAAAGGAGCCGCCCCCCGCGCCCCAAGAGGAGTGGTCCGAGTCCGGTTTGCTGCCGAAGGTGATGCTCGGCTGGATAGATTCGGTCTTTTCTCGACATCTTTCGCATTCGGCCAGATGGATCTCTATTGCCCGCAACTCGTCATCCGAGCAGGTTCCGGCTATGTACCGCCCGACCAATTCCTGACTCAAGCAAACGCCCATGTCTTGCCGTCCCAAGACAGCCTCCCACAACCTTAGAAATGTTGGGATGTCTTTCAATAAGTCTAACACAAACTGAGGTCCTGGATCAAGGAGCAATGCTCAAGACCCCGCAAAGTTCAAAGCTGTGAAGCGGCCGTTTTGCTCTCGAATCATGGGCCATCTACGTTAACATAGGCCGGGAGGTGCAGAATCACCGTGTCGGGTATGCGCCGGGCCGCCGGCGCTTGGGCGGCGCAGGGGTTGCACTGAACAAAAGACTTGCCCGCTCGTTCCGGAGGATGTACTCTTAGTTCCGGTTTCCTATTGGCGGGGGGCCGAAGGTACGGTTTGACAGACATCGGCCGCGGTGCCGGCCAAACGGTATAATGACAGGAACAGATAAATGAGCGAGGCAAAACTGACTGTAGCCGGGCCGAAAGAGACCAATGAGATTTCGCTCGATCCCGGCGGTATGACGCTGGGACGAGGCCTGGACTGCGACATTGTTCTGGAGGATGCAGCCGTTTCACGGCACCATGCCAGGATATCGCGGGATTCTTTCGGCAGGTGGATCATCGAGGACTTAGGCAGCCACAACGGTGTGTTCGTGGATGGCCAACGAGTCAGGGCCCTGGCGCTGGTGCCCGGACAGCGAATAAGCATACGTCCGTTCACCATGAGCCTCTCACAGGATTCCGACCAGGAGATCGTCCCGGGCACGTCCATCCGCAGCACTATCTCCATTGTCGAGGGGACTGCGGAGGAAGAGATTGTTTCTCGCCAGGATCAGGCCGCCGTCCTGTCTGTCGTTTTCATGCAGGATCTCAAACAACTGACGGACCGCCTGCTCACGTTGCCTGGCCCGTCAGATCTTGCTCGGAACGCTTGTCGCCATAGTGCGATTGCCATGCAACGGCGAGCCCCTGCCAAAGGTCCCGGATATCCTTGCCTGTCACTTCGGAGCCAGTCAGACAGACATGTCGGTCGACCAGGCATCGTCTCTGCATCTTTCCAAACGCGTGCTTGACAAGATCCGCTCGACGAAGGCTTCGGTTATGGCCAGCAGCGGAACGTCTTTGGGCCATGACATGGTGCTGACAATCGTCGACGAGCATAAACCCCATGTGGTTTTTTGCGCCTGCGTGCATGATCTGGGTGAAACTGTTGACGTTCTTTATGTCGATGTTC
>LJTR01000171.1 GCA_001303465.1 Phycisphaerae bacterium SG8_4 | reverse complement strand
GTCAATAGCATAGAACTTCAGCTTCTTGTCGATAATCTGTTTCTGAACTTCCTGCGGCAGCGTATCCCAGACCTCTTGGGGCCCGTGGCTGCTGGTCAACAGAAACGTCGAGCCATCGCGGGCCGGCGTCAGCATGTCGAACTGCTCGAGAAACGCCGGGTTGTGGCACGCAACGAAATCGGCCTTGCTCACGAGATACGGTCTGCGAATCAGCTTATCCCCGAATCGAAGGTGCGAGACCGTTACCGCGCCGGCCTTCTTGGAGTCGTACACGAAGTATGCCTGGGCATAGTTGTCGGTCAAATCGCCGATGATCTTGATCGAGTTTCTGTTGGCGCCGACTGTGCCGTCCGAACCGAGACCATAGAAGAGCCCCGAAAAGAACCCCTCATCTGGGACATCGTAAGATTCATCAACCTCCAGACTTGTGCCAGTTACGTCTTCGGTGATTCCCACGGTGAACTCGTATTTCGGCTTGTCGGCGTCCAGATTATCGAAGACGGCTTTGACCATCGCCGGTGTAAGGTCCTTCGAACCAAGACCGTAGCGACCACCGACTATGACCGGATAGCCCTTGAAAGGCGCCTCGCCCTTGCCCATGGCCTCGCCGACTGCGGTGCGCACGTTCAAGTACAGCGGCTCTCCAATCGATCCCGGCTCTTTGGTCCGGTCAAGAACCGCGATCTTGGTAGTTGTTGGCGGTATCGCGGCTATGAAGTCCTCGATGCTGAATGGCTGGAACAGCCGGACTTTCACCACGCCGACCTTCTCGCCTTTGGACACCATATATTCGAGCGTCTCATGGGCGGTGTCGGCAGCCGAGCCCATCACAACGATGACCTTGTCGGCGTCAGGCGCCCCTACATAGTCGAACAGGCGATACTGTCGGCCTACTATCTTGGCAAACTTGTCCATGGTTTCCTGAACGATTTTCGGAACAGCCAGATAGTACTTGTTGACCGTCTCGCGGCCCTGGAAGTAAACGTCTGGATTCTGGGCCGTGCCGGAGATCATCGGCCTGTCAGGCGTAAGCGCCCGGGCCTTGTGTCTGGCGACCAGCTCGTCATCAATCATTGCACGCATGTCGTCGAGAGTGAGTTCCTCAACCTTCTGAACTTCGTGGCTGGTCCTGAAGCCGTCGAAGAAGTGTAGGAAAGGCACCTGTGAAGCCAGCGTGGCCTGCTGGGCGATGAGTGCGAAGTCCATCACCTCCTGGATGCTGTTCGAACAGAGCATGGCGAAACCCGTCTCGCGACAGGTCATCACATCAGAATGGTCGCCGAATATCGAAAGTGCCTGACAAGCCAGCGAGCGAGCCGAGATGTGGAAAACAGTGGGCAACAACTCGCCGGCGATCTTGTACATATTGGGAATCATCAGCAACAGGCCCTGCGAAGCCGTGAAGGTCGTCGTCAACGCGCCTGTTGCCAACGCGCCGTGGACGGCGCCGGCAGCCCCGGCCTCGGACTGCATTTCCGTGACCGAGGGAACCGTACCCCAGATGTTCACCTCGCCTTTGGCAGTTTTCGCATCGGAAATCTCCCCCATGGGCGAGCTTGGAGTGATTGGATATATTGCGATAACTTCATTCGTGGCATGAGCAACATACGCAGCAGCCGTGTTGCCTTCAATTATTACCATTTTGCGCTTCATAGTCTCTCCATGTAGAATCCAAAAACAAAAACCCCGGCATGCACTTCAAAACACCCCTCCCAACAAACCTCACTTGCAGTGCTCGGGGCACCGGAAAACAGATTTATACAATCTTTCATCAGATTAGGCAATATCAAAATCTGCGAGCAACCGAATCCGGCAGAAAAATTGAGGCGGCCTTTGCCCTATCGAGGTCAATCTCCAAATTACACGAGGAGCGAATCGGGCCAGCCTGAGCAGAAAAGCATTTCCGTGGAAAAGTACATGTACAGAACTGAGCGAATGATCGATAATTCACGGCATCAGGAGCCGTCCCCAGAGAGATTCCGCACGTCGCACTACTGTTTAAAACCGAGAAAGTCAAGCCATTGGTCCGTTTCGCTTTCGCTGAGCCCCTGCCGCTTTGCCGCGGGCTCTCTGACCGGCCTTTTCCGGTTTAGCTGTTTCTGTACGTTGTCCCAGAAGGCTTCTGACTTCAACGAGCTGCACCTTCTAGTCTGGGCGGCCTTTCGCAATCTCCGGTCGCTGCTGACAACAGTCAGTCTTCTCGGTGAGGTGCTCGCACTTATCTTATCCTCAATTACCGTGTCGGCATCGGCTCCAAGACCGGCGAAAACAACTTCCAGATTACCGACGCTGTCGAAGCTGCTTTTATCCGGCGGCCCTGCGCCGTCAAAAATCATCTCCCCGCCCCGACCGATAAGCTTCAGATATCTGCTCACAACCATGCACAATTCAAGATCGCCGATTGCCTCAGAGGTTTCTTCTGCCTTGCGAATTGCGTGTCGCAAATTGTACCCGTCAATAACAAACACAGCTCAATAGCCCATGACCAATTGTCCGCAATTATCGCAACCGAACTCCAAACCGCCTACCATCGTAGATCATGCTTCGAATCGTATCTCACCGCCAACTATGGTCTTGTCCACTTTGCCCTTGACCGTCCATCCGTGATACGGGCAGTTTCGACTCTTGGATCTGAACGTGCTCACGTCAATCTTATACTCGGCGTTCGGGTCGATAATGGTCACGTCAGCTTGTTTGCCTATGCCAAGCGTACCTTTGTCGATGCCGATTACCTTTGCCGGCTTTTCCGTCATGAGATGTATCAACGCCGGCCAGTCCAGAATGCCCGGCTCAATTAGTGCCTTGACATAAAGACCGAGCGCACATTCCAGAGACGCAATGCCAAAGGGAGCAGCCAGGAATTCCAGTTCCTTTTCGCTCTGCAGATGGGGGGCGTGATCACTAGCTAAGGCGTCGACCAAGCCGTCGGCAACAGCCTGTCTGAGAGCATCGACGTCTTCTTGACCTCGCAGAGGCGGATTTACCTTGAAGTTGGTGTCGTATTCACCGCAGCAATCTTCGGTTAAGAGTAGATGGTGGGGCGCTACCTCGCAGGTCAAGGGCAGACCATCATTCTTGGCCGCGCGTACAAGCTCTACGGACCCACCCGTTGAGATATGCTGGGCGTGGTAACGGACCTTCGCCTTCTTGATAAGCTGGATGTCACGCCACAGCATAGCCTCCTCGGCCAGCGAGTCTATTCCCGGCAAACCGAGTATTGTCGACTGGTAACCCGCATTCATGACCCCTTTGCCGGCAATTCGATCATCCTGACAATGCTCAGCTATGACCACGTCGAACATGGTGGCGTACTTAAGGGCCCTGAGCATGACCGCAGGGTCCTGGACGCCGCATCCATCGTCTGTAAAACCCACTGCCCCGGCCTGCGCCATAAATCCCATCTCAGCCAGCTCAACCCCTTCGAGCCCTTTTGTGATCGCGCCCATCGTGTAGACATGGGTCTTTCGAGCCTGCCTGGCCTTCCTGTGAACATATTCTACGTCCGTCTCATTCTCTATCACCGGGTTAGTATTCGGCATGCATACGACAGAGGTGAAACCGGCCGCCACCGCAGCCGCCGAACCGCTCGCTATCGTCTCTTCTTCTTCATCGCCGGGCTCACGAAAATGCACATGAATGTCGATCAGGCCCGGCACTACCAACTTGCCCGCGGCGTCAATGACCGTAAAGTTGCGGCCCTGGCGCCCACTATCGGCGATCTCCTCCCGGACCTCTGCGATTATTCCCTCGACGATCGACACATCACATTTCTTGTCGATCCCGTTCGCAGGATCAATCAGACGCCCATTCTTTATCAACAGTCCGGAATGCATCGTTGCCAGTTCGTCGTAAAGTAATCAATCATAAATAATCATTAATCAACTCTTTGTGCTGCGGCCTGGTTCACCAGAAACAACACGGCCATTCTGACGGCCAGACCATTGGTGACCTGCTCGAGAATCACACTGTTGCGACCGTCCGCAACCTCACTTTCGATTTCAAGACCTCTATTAATCGGCCCGGGATGCATAACCAGAATGTTACCCTTGGCCCTTTTCATGCGCTCGGCGGTCAGCCCGAAATAGTGCGAGTACTCCCTGATCGATGGAAAAGGATTACCCCCCAGCCGCTCGAACTGAATCCTGAGCATATTGATGACGTCAACCTTCTCGATAACCTCGTCGAGGCAGTAGCTTACTTTCACCGGCAATCTCTCGGCCTGTGCGGGCATCAGTGTGGGCGGGCCGACAAATGTCACTTCCGCGCCCAGCTTCGTCATCGCCCACATGTCACTTCTAGCCACGCGCGAGTGCGCGACGTCGCCGACAATCGCTATCTTCAAGCCTTCGAGTGTCCCTTTGATCTTGCGAATCGTATAAACGTCGAGAAGACCCTGTGTCGGGTGCTCGCAAAATCCATCTCCGGCATTTACCACACAGGCGTTTACGTTCCTGCTCAAGAATCTCGACGCCCCACCGGCGTTATGGCGCACGACAACTATGTCGATCCCCATCGCTTCCAGATTTCTCGCCGTGTCCAGGAGCGTCTCGCCCTTGCTGACCGAGCTGGTCTTTTTCGTGAACTCTATGATATCGGCGCTCAACCTATTTGCGGCCAGGGCGAAGCTGTTCCGCGTTCGCGTGCTGTCCTCAAAGAACAGATTCACCACGACTTTTCCCCGCAGAGGAGGCGCTTTCTTGACCGAGCGAGTGCTTACCTGTTCGAAACCGACGGCCGTGTCGAGAATATAGCCAATCTCTTCGGCGCTGAGTTCGCGCAATCCCAGCAAATGTTTGCGATGCCACTTTAATTGCTTACTCTTCTTCTTCACGAGAATGTTCGCCGTGATTGGCACGCTGTGTTTGGCTATTCGATAACGACCTCGTCCTTCCCATCCGGCTCGACAAATCTTACCTGCACCAACTTATCGGCGGCGGCATCGCACATGTAGCCGGCGTAATCGGCTTGTATGGGCAGCTCTCGGCCAAGCCTGTCGACGAGAACTGCCAGCTTCACCGCCATTGGCCGGCCCAGATCGATCAGGGCATCCATCGCCGCCCGCGTCGATCGGCCGGTGTGCAAAACATCATCGACAAGAATAATGACTTTGCCGTCTATGTCGAAGCCTATCTCAGTGGTCCGAACCTGCGGCTGGCCGGCTCCCTGTGGCGAGTTCAGGTCGTCACGGTAGAGCGTTATGTCCAGAGTCCCACATGGTACATCCTTGCCAAGCTTCTCCGCCAAGCGAGACGACAACCGCTGTGCCAGAACCTCTCCCCGGCTGCGAACGCCGATAGTGGCAATATCCGAACCGGCGGGCACGTCCGAAACAATGCGGGCGGCCAGGTCCTCAACAATCCGCTCGATTTGTCTGGAATCCAGTATTACTTTCATCTGCTCACATTACAGTTATCAGCACGACCTTTCTGAAACATCGCCGGGAGTATAGCAGCTCTGGCTGCTGACGGCAAGATTTCTCACGAAATTTCCAAAACAGGCGTTTGCCGTATTGAAAGTCGGCAAATTGTCCGAACCGATGGCGATTATTTACTTGAAAATCAGGCCCGTTTATAGTATCATAGTTCGTGGAGCGTATTGGAAAGAAAGTAACGGTTTTGGAGGTTGGCAATCGGAAGGGTAACCTTGCTCCGCATTCACTTTCGCGCCGCCTCCGGGGTCTACGAGTGATAAAAAGGGCCGGTAATATCCGTCTATCGAGTGTGCTTTCGGGCATCGTGCTGTTGCTTTGCGCTGCCGGTGCCTCTGCAAAAGCCGAAGACCTGCAGGCCGGCGGCACTGTCCAACCCCAGGGATTGAAACACGCCGGGATTCATGATCTCAAGGAACTAGACCCGGCCCTTGACGGAACCGGCGTGAAGTTCGGCGTCATCTGCCGAGCCTTCACCTATTTCGCCGACGAGCCCCAGAGCGATTATCGCCCGGCAATCGAGCACAGTTGCTTTACAAACGCCCGGTTCACCTTCTACGACAGCGCAGCTATGCCGGCGGCCGCCTCGCCGCACTCGACAGCCATCTGCTCCATACTCTTCGGTGAGGACCCGACTGCATTTCACCCCAAGCTCGGACAATTCTATTACGAGGGTGCAGTCCCGCAAGCTACTGTCAACATCTATGAATTCGAGCATTTCCTGTTCAACAATGTCAGCCGACACTCGCCGCCTGATGAGGACATCATAGCTGCCGGCATGGGCAGCCCATTCGAAGATTGGGGCACGCGAGGCATTGAGGCGTTGGCCGAGCAGTATGGGACTATTGTCGTAGCCGGCATCGGCAACGGGGACGACGCCAGCCACCCGGTTCTTTACCCCGGCGCCGGCGGCAATGTCATCGGCGTGGGCGTGGTCGACTCGGTCAACAGCGACGACCCTGCGACCAACCTGGCACATTTCGCCCTGGCCTACCCCGAGCATTCGAGCATCGGGCCGACCGCAACCGGGCGATCGAAACCCGACATAGTAGCCCCTGGCAACTGTCTCGCCGCCGAATTGAACGCAGCCGATGGGTATGAGGCAACCGGCGACTGGTCGAGCTTTTCAACACCCGTTGTCGCCGGAGCGGTCGGCTTGCTTGTCCAGAAGGCCAAGCAGGATCCGGCCCTGAGTTCTGCCGTGTCAGCCAAGGGCGGAAACTGTCTCATTAAGGCGATTCTTCTGAACTCGGCAATCAAACTGCCGTACTGGCACAAGGGTCGACTCCAGACCGACGATGACCACATCGCACCGCTGGACTACATCCAGGGTGCAGGCATGCTGAACGCAGTAGGCGCCTATGAACATCTGGTGGCCGGGAACATGAAACCAGGCGAGGTGCTGGCGACCGGCTGGGACATGAACGTGCTAAGCGAGAGCGAAAATCCCGGCTACATCTACAGGCTCACGCTCGCCGAACCCACCGACAGATTTCTCACCGCAACAATCGCCTGGAACAGGCACTTCAAGAGGGATTTTCCTTTTGAGCCGCTGCCGGAGAAAGACGGCAACCTCCGGATCGAGCTCTGGGCGGTTGACCTTGGTGACCGCAACAACGACTATCTTATCGACTACAGCGACAGCCCGGTGGACAATGTTGAGCACATCCACGCCGCCGCCGATCCCAACTATACCGACTACGAAATATTCGTCTCCTTCAGCGACGTCGACCAGCAGCAGCCGAAAGCGAATCAGCTGTATGCTCTGGCCTGGACAGTCAACGAAAAGCAGGACACAGACAACATCCTTTGGTACGATCTGAACGCTGACGGCATCGTCAACGAACTGGACATTGTAGAAGCACTCAATAATCTCTCCAATAGCGACAAGTTGCAGAACGGCTACCTGCTTGGCGACATCAATCCCGACGGCTCGATCGACGCCAAAGATTTGGGGGAACTCTTGAACCAAACCAAGAATAATCGCCGGGCCGACTGGCGTGTTCAACAGGAAGACACATCCGGATAATCTTCTTACGACAAATGTTTCCATCTCTCAGTGAAACGACAGCAACTCTTTCGGGGGCTGACGCAAGAATCGGGAAGGATGTTTCTGCAAAGCTCCTTTGTGTCGCCTTTCTCGCAACGGCCCTCTCGGCGAGTGGCTCTGCCCGGGAACCGTGGAGGTTTATTGTTGCCTGTGACAGCCGAGGCGGCGCCGACGGTATCGAAAAGACTGTTTTGCGTGAGCTCGTTACCGAGATCAGCACCAGCGACGTTGACTTCGTATTGTTTCCCGGCGATCTGGTTTCAGGTTACTCGGCGGGCGAGCCGGCTCAGTTCGAAAGCCAGCTCAGGGTCTGGCTGGAAATAGTCAAGCCCCTCTACGACGACGACATTGGCGTCTATGTCTGTCGCGGAAACCATGAGGTTGTCGACTCCTGGGGTGCCGACGGAGGCTCTAACCTGGATCCGGATGACAACTTCACCACGCGCTGGCTCGACGTCTTCGGCAATCACCTCTATCCGGAGCACGTACTGGTAGATAACGGGCCTCTCGGCGAGAGGCACATGACCTACTCGGTCACGCATAAGAACGCTCTTGTTATCCTGCTAGATCAGTATGGCGGCATCGAGCATAACGCCGTTCACAAGATAAACCAGCAATGGCTCGATGATCAGTTGGCGACAAACGCCAACCAGCATATCTTCATTGCAGGACACGAGCCGGCCTTCAGAGCGTTGCACTCTGATTGTCTCGATAATAACCCGTCTGAGCGTGATGCCTTCTGGGCCAGCATAAGAGACGCCGGTGGGCGAACGTATTTCTGCGGCCACGACCATTTCTATGACCATGCCCGCGTTGACGACGGTGACGGTGACCCGAACAACGACATTCACCAGTACATAGTTGGTACCGCCGGGGCGCCGCCCTACAGCTGGTCACCCCCGTACTCCGGCAACAACACCCACCACACAGTAGAACAATTGCATCACACCGAGGGGTACGGTTACATACTTGTCGAAGTTGGCGGACCTGACGCTGTCTTAACCTGGATGCAGCGCAACAGCAACGACCTGACGGTTCAGTCTGCGTACGAACCTCGTGAGGTGTGGAATTACACTGTCACTGCAGAGTTGACCGTGTTGGCGCCCAACGGAGGCGAAAGACTCCTCGCAGCTAATCCATATACGATCAAATGGAAGACACGTGGCGCAGATGTACAAAGCGTCATGATCGACTATTATGACGCAAGCAGCCAAGGCTGGCAACACATTGCTCAATGGCCTAATACGGGCTGGTACGTGTGGGATCCGGTTCCCACGCTGGATTCGGCCGAGTGTCTTATCCGCATTTCGGCCGTGCAGGATGTCGGTATCAGTGACACCAGTGACGCAGCGTTTATGATATTCGAGTGCCGTAAAAAGATGCCCGCCGATCTAAATGGTGACTGCTATGTTGATTTTCTGGATATTGCCATATTGGCCGGTGATTGGCTCAATTGCGGCAATCCATTCGACGCTTCGTGTGATTGAAAGACATTTGGGCGGACGGACCTTAGTGTGTCGGAACAGACGAACCACTTGGGCCGGCAAGCGTATATCAGTGCCCAGTGACTGCAACTTTTTGATGCAAGGGAACAAACAGTGCCAAGACATCTAAAGATCATACTGCTCATCAGCTCACTGGTCACATCTTTGATCGGCCCC
>LJTR01000124.1 GCA_001303465.1 Phycisphaerae bacterium SG8_4 | reverse complement strand
AAGTACCTCGATCCATTTGCCAGGGGCAGGGACGCCGACAACATCGAGGATATGTGGCAGAACGCCTACACGAGCAGCTACTGGCGCAACGGGCCGGTCCTGAACAACGCCCTGAGCGGACTGGACCAGGCCCTGTGGGACATAAAAGGTAAGCGTGCCAACATGCCCGTCTACCAACTGCTGGGCGGCAAATGCCGGTTCGCCGCGGACTGCTACACGCATTGTAGCGGGCGCGACCTCAAGCAGATCGAGGCCAGCGTTCGACGGGGGCTCGAGCGAGGATTTCGACACATCCGAATACAGCGAGGCGGCTACGGCTCGTCTCATCTGTCGAAGGAACCGCACTTCAAGGAGGCAGGATTCGCACTGAAGTCGGATTCGGCGATGGATGTCAGGCCTTATGTCGAGGGAACGGTCGAGATGTTCGAGCACATTCGCAGCACGTTCGGCCAAGAGATCGAACTGCTTCACGATATCCACGAGCGTATTCCGCCTATTGAGGCGATCAATCTGGTGAAGAGACTGGAGCCGTACCGGCCGTTCTTCATCGAGGATCCTTTCGCTCCCGAGGACAACGGCTACTTCAAGCTGCTGCGACAGCAGACGAGCGTGCCGATTGCGATGGGCGAATTATTCAACAATCCTCACGAGTGGACTGGACTCGTATCGGAGAGATTGATCGATTTCATACGCGTGCACATCTCACAGATTGGCGGCTTGAGCGTCGCCCGCAAGATCGCCACCTTGTGTGAATGGTTCAATGTGCGCACCGCCTGGCACGGACCGGGCGACGTCTCTCCGGTTGGTCACGCCGCCAACGCACATCTCGACCTGGCTATTGCAAACTTCGGCATTCAGGAAAGTGTACGCTTCAGCTCCAAGACTCAGGAAGTCTTCAGCGGATGTCCGACGGTCAAGAACGGCTATATGCATGTCAACGAGGCCCCCGGATTCGGCGTCGACATAGACGAAAAGCTCGCCGCCAAATTCCCACTGCCCGAGCACCCGGGCTATTGGAGTCCGGTGCGCCGAAGCGACGGAACAGCGGTCAGGCCTTAGAGGCGATATTCGATGCTTGACGAGAATCGTGAATCAAGTATACAGAACCCGACTATTTCAAGACAGAACAGAGGAGTGATCATGCAGAAGTGGCCATTTGTCGTAGCATTGGTAACAGTAGGGATTTGTTCAATGGGCTTTGCCGACGAGAAGACAGGCGATGCCGAAACGCACCCTTATTTCACGAGTCCTCTTCAAATTAGTGCAGGGGCGTTCTTTCCCAGCTTCGATACGAAGATTAGCTTAGACGGAGACGGCGGAAGAGTTGGGACGCTAATGGATATGGAGCATTTATTAGGTCTGGATGACACCATCACGACACCCATAGCGGATATTCAGTGGCGAATCAATGAGAGGCATCGACTGCTATTTAGCTATTTGAATCTTGATCGAGACGAAACGAAAAATCTGAGTCGATCAATTAATTTTGGCGACCAGACATACATGGCTAGCACCAATGTAAAGAGTCAGCTTGACATTTCGGTGTATCGTATGGGATACGATTACTCCCTCTTCAATGATGGAAATAGGGAATTAGGCCTGGGACTGGCTGTCGATCTAATGCCTGTTGAGGCTTCGATCCAAGCGGCAGGACTTGCCACCGAAACAGAAGACATCCTGTTGGTGGTGCCCACATTAGGGGTGCACGCGGCGTATGGAATATCGAAGAAACTGGCGCTGATCGGACGCTTTAACGGTGTATACTTCGACTTTGACACCTCCAGCGGCAGCGTTTTGAATCCGGTCGTCATTCTTGAATACAACGCGTCCGAAAAGGTTTCAGTTGGCGCCGGCTATGTGTATTACAGGATTGATGTCGAGGCAGATCGTAGTGGATTCGACGGGACTATCGACTTTGAATACCATGGACCATTGGTTTACATGAAGCTTCTTTTCTAGCTCATGATATGATGATGCGAAGATACCAAAGCATCAGCGGTTGTTCTGGCGTGACGTCAGGTTTGAAGTGACTCTGCCCGAATGTATAGCGGATGAGACATGACTACAAATAGCAGAGAATCTGAGGCCAAGCAAGAACAGGAAAAGCACGAACTGGAAGAACGCCTACGGTTCGAAAGGCTTCTGTGCACTCTCTCTACAACGTTTATCAAGTCGACTTCAGATGCAATAGACAAAGAAATCGAGCATGGGCTTGAGCTTGTCGTGAGATTTATCGGAGCAGATCGTGGTTCGATATCGCAATTCTCAGAGGACGGAAGGACCCTTAACATAACTCACTCATATGTCGCTCCCGGTGCCGAGCTGTTGCCGCCCACAGCGGCGAGCCAGGATCATCGTCTCCTCTGGTATACCGAAACACTCAGGAATGGACAAATGGTGGTCTTGGAGAATCTCCCGGACGACTTGCCTAAGGAAGCCTTGGTCGAGAGGCGATTCTGCATTGAACATGGTATTAAATCGCATATCTGCATTCCGCTGTCGATGGGTAAGGGCTTGCCTAAAGGCGCGATAGGATTCAGTTATCTGCACGGCAGACAGACCTGGCCAATGCAATGGCTTCAGCGAGTCCGATTCGTTGGACAAATCCTGACCTGTGCTCTAATTCGCAGGCAAACAGAGAAAGAACTCCATGAAGCATTAGCTGAGATAAAGGAACTGAAAGAACGCCTTGAAGCGGAAATTGTGGAAGAAATCAAGATAGAATACAGCTACGGAGAGATTCTGGGCCATAGCAACGCCATTAGGACTATCTTGAGTCAAGTGGAACAAGTTGCACCCACAGACTCTGCTGTTCTCATCCAGGGCGAAACAGGCACAGGCAAGGAGCTTCTGGCCCGGGCAATCCACAGGTTGAGTCGGCGCAATGAAAAGGCGATGGTAAAGATCAACTGCGCAGCCATACCGCCGACATTGATAGAGAGCGAACTGTTCGGCCGTGAGAAAGGGGCTTACACGGGAGCCTTGGCAAAACAGATTGGACGCTTTGAAACTGCCGACGGCAGTACGATATTCCTGGATGAGATAGGTGAGCTTTCCGGCGAGCTTCAGGCAAAACTTCTTCATGTATTGGAGAACGGCGAGTTTGAACGCCTGGGCAGTCCGCAGACTATTGCTGTAGATATTCGAGTGGTTGCCGCCACCAATAAGGACCTTGCTGGGGCTGTCCGAGACGGTAGTTTCAGAAAGGACCTGTACTACCGCCTGAACGTCTTTCCCATTGAAGTTCCTCCGCTGCGCCAGCGACAAGAGGATATCCCGATGCTAGTTTGGTCTTTCGTCCAGGAATTCTCAGAGAAGATGGGCAAAAAGATCGAGACTATACCAAAGAAGAGTATGGAGCTTCTGCAAAGTTACGAATGGCCTGGAAATGTGAGGGAGCTGAGAAACGTAATAGAACGCGCAATGATAGTTACCCAAGGGACATCATTGCACATTGAGATACCTAAGTCTATCGATTCGACAAATAAGCAAGACATGGGGCTCGATGAATTCGAGAAGAATCACATCATCGATGTGCTGTCAAGGACCGGCTGGAAGGTGAGGGGTAAGAATGGTGCGGCGGAGCTTCTGCGGCTGAAACCATCAACCCTGGAGTCCAAAATGCACAAGCTGGGAATCAAACGCCCTAAAAGCCTCTGAGCAGATCCCCGGCATTTCGGGTCGCCCACGACATATCAGGTGGCGGTGACCTTTTCATTTCAATCGATCAATTCATCTTACCTTCTGTAAATCCATACATTCCGCAACGTTACGATTCTCTTCAGGCACGCCATCGCTTTGGGCACGGGCTTTGCAAAAGAAAACATTAGAACTTGATCCGGCTTTGGCGGTGAGGTGACAAGGAAGTGTCGTGCTCTTTGAAATAAGAAAGAACGAGGTCTTTAGTACCGGGCTTGATGGCCGAAGAAGACAAATGTGAAATAAAGTGAGGTCTTCAAGTCCGGGGAAAACAAACACACGCTTGTGTGAGATCGATATAGTGGCTCGTTCCTCATCATCGGTGACATTTCCGAGACAAGCACTGGCTTCGGGAAGGATGCCAGCAGATGAGGTTTTGATGGATCAGTGGGATTTTGGAAGGGTACGAAAAGTGGCAAAGACAAGTCGTAATGCAAAGACGTGGGCTTTGGCTGGTATCTTCAAACGGATTAACCTGGGTGAAGATCCAAAGCTGCTTCGTAATGAAGCCATCCAGCTTTCAAAGAATCTTAACGCCGAAGACATTGCCGCAGCAGAACAGACCCTCATTGATGAGGGCTACTCTGGCCGGGTTGTGCGGCGGCTCTCGGCAAGGTTCTCGCTCATGGCGCTCCAGAAGAACAGGAGGGGCGATTCCATGCGCAGACTACCCCGTAGCCATATCCTGCGAAAGATAAAGGTCGAACATGACCTCATCGGATGTTATGTGACCGATCTGAACAGAGTTGTAGATACTATTCGGAATCTTCATTGTCTTACCGATGTTAGTTCTGAATTTCGCAATCTTGCTCACATCCTGGGTCATTTGAGCGCTATGAAAGAACATATTGATCGGGAAGAAGATGTCATCTTTCCGTACTTGAGGAAGTCTGGCTGGGCGAAACTTTGTCAGTCGGCGCTGGATGAACATGGCGAAATCAGAATCGATATTGACAATCTTCTCGCATTGATGACATCTTTCAACAACATAGGATTCGATGATTTCAAGGGGTGGCTCGTTACGATTGTCCACCGATTCTCCCCGACGATGCGGCAGCATCTTTCTTACGAGAACGAACTTCTTTACCCCATATCTCTTTTCGCAATTGATGACGCTAATGTCTGGGAGAGGATGAAGGCTCTTTGCGATGAGATGGGATACTGTGGTGCCGGTAATCCTTTATATTGAGAGGAGTCATAGAAAATGATCAGGCAAATAAATTACTCGAGACAAAAATATATCGTTGTAGATATCGATACTCAGAGGTGCTTCTTTTCGGATAGCGGCAAGGCTTGTGTTCACAACAGTGAGACTGTTCTTGCAAACATACGAAGGGTGATAGCCTGGACACGGCTAAAACATATATATGTGGTCTCGACTAAACAGGTTCCCGCCTGTTACTGTGATTTCCAGAGAGGCAACACCAAGAGCCTGCAGAAGATCGCCTGTACCCTTCGCAACAGGCGCACTCAGTACGATGCCACTGACTGTACCGATCTGCCAAATGAGATTGTAGAAAGATATGATCAGGTCATCTTCTGCAAACGGTGTATTGATCCGTTTGAGGAGCCACGAGTTGACAGAATGTTAACCGAATTGGAAGCTGATGAGTTTATATTGATCGGTTCACTTGCAGAAGGCGCAATAAAGGCTACAGCACTTGGCCTCCTGGCCAGGCGAAAGAACGTAAGAGTGTTGGTTGATGCAGTCGGTACATGTAACGCGAAAGCAGAGAAACGGGCCCTGCGAAATATGCGGGCAAAGGGTGCGAAACTCAGCGACACCGAGACTCTTATGAACTCTTCTGCTGCGCGTTTGTTGAGAAATCGGCGACCGACGCGACTCTCTTGAGATTGTCTGCCGATCGGTACCAGTTCCCACGCAAATTCGGCTCCTCCTGTCAGCCAGGGATGTGAACTTGCCTCATCCTAAGAAAGCGTGCCATGCAAAGCAAGCCGGACCGGAATTCTGCGATCTGTGAACGCCAAGACCAGTTCCTTAGCGTGCTATCTCATATTGCCGGCCTCCGAGGGAAAGGTATGAAGGTTCGTCTGATGAGTCCTCCTCGCTGTAGCCTACCTTTACCGGTGCACCGGTCTGAGCAGAACCTATCTTGTCGAGAACTATATATACGCCCTCGGTGGTCTCAACGCGTGTGCGGCCCAATTCGGCGTCACCGAGCGCAGTTCCCAAACGACCCGAAGCGCGAGAAGTTCCCTCAGCAGGGCGCACACTGACGAGTGTTCCGGCGTTCTCCCACCTGGCCACCTTGCTCGCACATCCCGCGAGGACCATAAGCCCAACGCCCAAAACATACTTCCTCATAGTCTCACACCTTCCGCTATTCGCTTTCGCTCCGGAGCCAATCCCTGGCGTCTTCTTCCCCACTATCAAGAAAAAACTCCACGGCCGCCTGCCTTCTGCCGGCTCCTAGAAACATCAGAATCTCAGTCTTCCACTTCTTGTTCGTAACAACGGCAATCTTTTCTATATAGGGATCATATTCATACATGAACGTCAGATCGCCCCAGTTACCTTCCTTGCCCCAGCCGGAGAACTGTTCAGCGAGGATCAGCAGTTTGGCTTTACTGCCACGGTCAATCTCAGCGCGTACTTTGTCTTGGACTTCCCTCAGGTCTTCGAATGTCAGAGTTCCTTTTATGTGAACTACAAGAAGGTTTTTCAATTCTTTTGCAATTGTCACGCTCACAGGTGATCTCCTTGCCCCTTGCGGGTTAGCGTTTCTGCTCGACAGACAGATCAATGCAGAGCGACAGCTTACCATTCTACTTCATTTGAAAAGGATAAATGACTTTCCAGTCTTTTTTCATATCCACGACCAACCAGCCTTTGTCATTTGCTTCATCTAATCCTTCATCCAGACGGCCGATGTGCGATTCTCTATCATAAGCCCACTCGCGCTCAGCATCTGTATGGTGAATGTACACCATCAGATTGGGGCCGTCGCCAGCAGCGGTCCATTGCAGCATCTGCAAGTCTCCATCGGAATTGCCAAAAGCCGCGGTTGGACGACGGCCGATATGCTGATTGATACCAACCGGCTTACCCGCCTTATCGTCAATGAAGTTAATTTCAGGTAATCTCACGAGCACAGGTTTGCCGCCACGCATTTCGAACTTCGTTTTGATGCTGCTGCCGACGACCTGCTCGGGCGGAATCCCATATACCTGCTCGGTCCAGGGGCGCATAAACTCGATGCCGCCCCCCGAAACAATGAAAGTCTTGAAGCCATTGGCACGCAGGTACGCTAGCAATTCAAGCATCGGCTGGTATACCATGTCCGTGTACGGGCGGCCCGTCTTCGGGTGCTTCGCAGTGGTCAGCCATTCCTTCACGGTTTGCGAGAATTCCTCCGTTGTGTTGCCGGCATGGGAAGCCATGACAAGTTCGAGCAAGGCGTGCTCGCCACCGGCCAGGACAGTCTTGAGATCATCTTCCAGCACGGCCTTGAAGGGCTGTTTCCGGCGCCACTCGGGATGTTGTGCGGCGAGTTCTTTTACCCTGTCAAGCGCGAAGAAAAGCTGAAAATACATAGGCTGCTCAGACCAGAGCGTGCCGTCATTGTCAAAAGTCGCAATCCTTTCGGCCGGCGGCACAAAATCGATACTGCCTGGCTTTGTGACGTGTGATACGAAATCCAGAATCGCCTTCTTGCTCGGCCCATCATGCCAAGAGGGCAAAGGATCCCTGGTCACTGCGCATCCGCTGACCAGAAGTGAGCACCCCAGCGCAATCAACGAACGTTGCATAACAGTCGTTCTCGCGTTGAAACGTCTTTCCATTCTCATATTCAATTCCCTTCAAATCAAAGTTTCCAGACAACAGATATATTAAGGCTACGCTACGCAACCTCCACATTTCTTACAATCTTCTCAATCACTTAGGCCGCAGTAACCCCATAACGTTTCGCTCTGCTTCCGATCAAGCGGATAGTGCTTCGATAATAAATATGCAATCTATGGGCTTGGAACCAAGCGCCTCAACTTTGTCGTATTTTGCCATGCCCCAACAGCTGTCTTTCGTGACAAGGCCACTTCAATCCAGCCAAAAGGCCGTGCCCACTGCCCAAAACTGATGGGCACGGCCCTCACTTCTACCCGACGGCGCCACAACGATCTGATGTTCTCTGTTGCGGAACACCATGATGCGCACTAGTGCGTCGCCGGATTCAGTTGCTCCATGACCTCGTCAATAGTGAAACTGGCTGCCTTCTGGCGCGGCGGGAACTCTTTGAATGTCTTAAGAACCTCGCCGACGTATCCCTGTGCCGGAACTAGAAGGTATGCATGGTCCAGCCACCAATCCCAATAGGTGTTGGAGGTGATTGTAGCCCGTTCGTATGGATCCGTACGCAGGTTATAAAGCCACGGGACCCTTGTATTTACCAAAGGCTCGCCCCAGACCAGCATGGTGCCTTGCGCCCTCTGCTGGGCGAAGACAATCTTCCAGTTGTCATAACGGATGGCCTGCAGGTCACCGTCATCGGAAAAGTAGAAGAATTCCTCTCGGGGACCTTTCTTTGCCCTGCCGGTCAAGAATGGCAGGAAGTTGTAGCCGTCAAGGTGGACCTTGTAGGTCATGTTTCCTGCTCTGTGACCTTTCATGAGCCTCTCTTTGACGTCAGGAACGCCGGCCGCCGCCAGAAGTGTAGGCAGCCAGTCCATATGTGACATGATCTCATTAGAGACGCTTCCAGCCTTGATTTCGCCAGGCCACCGTACCATGGCAGGAACCCTGTACGCCCCTTCCCAGTTTGAATTCTTCTCGCCTCTGAACGGCGTAGTCCCGGCATCCGGCCACGTATTGTAGTGCGGACCGTTATCCGTACTGTACAGGACGATTGTATTGTCGGCGATACCCAGTTGATCGATCTTATCAAGTACTGTACCGACATTTTTGTCGTGGTCGATCATCGCGTCGTGATAGGGCGACTGCCAACGTCCGGACTGTCCTTCGCTTTCCGGCTTGACATGCGTGCGGAAGTGCATGTGAGTGAAATTGACCCAAAGAAAGACCGGTTTGCCTGCTTTGACATTGTTCTCAAGAAACTTCGCCGCCCTGTTAGCCACGTCATCGTCAACAGTTTCCATACGCTTCTTGGTCAATGGGCCGGTGTTCTCGATTTTTTGCCTGCCGTTGGGCAGAGCCCAACTATGGAGCACACCCCTTGGTCCGTATCTCTTGAGAAACTCGGGATCCTTAGGGTAGTCGCGCAATTCCGGCTCTTCCTCGGCGTTCAAGTGGTAAAGGTTGCCGTAGAATTCATCGAAGCCGTGCATAGTAGGCATTGGGTCTTCCTTCTGCATGCCGATGTCGGCACCGGGCAAGCCTACCTTGCTGAGCCCGCTGCGAAAGACGCTCTGACCCATGATGAAGGCTGCACGGCCGGCAGTGCAACTTTGTTCGGCGTAGTAGTCGGTGAAAATCATCCCTTCATTCGCAACGCGGTCGATGTTGGGCGTTCTATAGCCCATCATTCCCTTTGTGTAGGCGCTAATGTTACTTTGCCCAATGTCGTCACCCCAGATGATAACGATGTTGGGTCTCTTTTGCGCCAGTGCATTGGGAACCATGGTGACAGTTCCAATCAATGCCAACAGAATTAACAATCTGTTCTTCATTTTTCTTCTCCTTTACTCAAAACCAATAGTATTTCGCAAATATCAGCTGCAGAGCCAAACATTCTTCTTCTGCTCAAGTCAATTTGCAGAGACTTGTTCAAGAACATAGCCAGGCCGGAGGATCTCTTGTCCGCTCTGTACACAAGTGCCTGGATTCTTTACGTGAGTTCATAGCCTTTTTGCCCCTTCTGTTGCGCAGCCACCGCCTTACTGTCTTTCCTCTGTCACTGCTTGCGTTCCCCGACTGCCCAGTCGATCGCATCGAGCAATGCCGGGCCATCCACAGGTTTCCGGAAGAATGCGACTGCGCCTGCCTGCCGGGCCCGATGTCGCGTGCCAGGATCCTCGTCGGCAGTGACAATGACCACAGGCATGGAAATGCCCCTGGAAGCCAGTTCTTCCTGCAAGCTGCTTCCAGCCAGTCCTGGCATCCGCACATCCAGCACGATGCACCCATTGGGCATTTGGCAGACCTCTGACAGAAAAGTCGAGGAATCATCGTATAGTCTGGCGTCGTGGCCAGCGGCTCGCACAAGTCGACCGAGTCCTGTCCTGGCGGAGACGTCATCGTCAACGATGAAGACAATTGTACTCTTGGTCGTCATGCCGGTAGATTATGCGGGTCGGCCGAAGTGGGGAATACCACCTTAGTGGTATATACCACCTAAGTAGTATATGGCCGAAAGTAAGAAGGGATCGGCGGCACGCGGTCAGCTATCCCCTTCAGGGTAGTAAATTCCCGCCAGTAAGATCACAAACTGTTATA
>LJTR01000170.1 GCA_001303465.1 Phycisphaerae bacterium SG8_4 | reverse complement strand
TGGCGTATCTGGAAGAGACCTATTTTGGACGCGAGGATTACCTGCGCATCAAGGGCCGGCCCGTGCTCTTCGTGTATCTGACACGCGAGTACTTCCGCAACCGGGGGCAAGAGGCCCTGACGCAGATGCGCCAGAAGTATCCCCAGATCTATCTGGTGGGAGATGATGTCTTTGGCCAGGGCTACCGATCCGAGTGGGCCAAGAACTTCGATGCAGTCACGGCCTACGACGTATACGGCCAGTCCATCGGGCGTTTCGGTGGGACACATAAGGCCCTGGATTTCCTGGCTCGCAATTATAAACATGCCAAGGCCCAGGCCAATAAGGTGGGCACTGCCTTCATGCCTACCATTGCCCCGGGCTACAATGACACGGCCGTGCGCAGGGGGCATCCGGGCCGGGCCCGCTACTTCACGGACGTACCGGACTCGAAAGAAGGTGACATATTCCGCGCCATGATCCAGGAGGTGGCCCTGCCGCATCTCGATCCGGATTGCGGGCGCGTGATGATGGTGACCAGTTTCAACGAGTGGTATGAAGACAGCCAGATCGAGGCCACTGCAGGCACGGCGCCGGTCAGTCACACGGACGATTCCGACAGTGGCACGTATTATACCGGCGGCCAGCGCTACGTGGACTATGGGTATTTGTATCTGGATATCCTCGCTCAGGCCGCTCAGTAACAACTATGGATCCCCGAGCTACTTCAGTCTCCCACATAACGCGGCCTTTGGCCGCTGCCAAAGGAAAAAGGGGAGTGTTCACACGATTAACCAGGTAAAGTCTGAATGCTCACTTGAACAAATCGTTTTCGTAAGCAGCTCTCTGTAAATATCGAACACCGAACACCGATTAACGAATGTCGAAGTAATTATGAATTCTGATTGTTCCAAAGAACTTCAAAAATCATTATTCGTTAATCGTTATTCGATATTCCTAGCCTCTACTTACTGGTATTTCTATTATCAAGAATTACTGTGGACGGTTGCGGAAAAAGTGAAAAGAACCGCGGACACCGTCCTGAGCAGAGCCGAAGGATTAACGCTGATGGACGCGGGTATTTCTTCACCACGAAGCCGAACGGGAAGAGCAATATCGAAGATCTTGACCCATCGGGAATCAATCACACGGCCCACTGATTCTTCAGGAGAGCTAAAGAAAGCGACTCCCGCAAAGAATTACATGAGTCGCTATGATGAGCCAAGCGTTCAGAATATTGCAAGTTGTTTCGTGATCGTCCGACGAAGTACGCCTACCACATTGTGAAAGAAGGGCTGGCGTTGTCCAAGCTACCAACCCTTGAGCTTCTCTTTCACAAGAAAGCCTCTGTTACGGCCTCACTACCCGGTTGTAGATGCGGACATCGTCAATCAGGCCGGAGAAGAAGGTACCTGGCGTTAGAGTGCTACCGGCGCCAAAATACAGACCGCCCTCTGCACTTGCCAGGCCGGACAAGGGTGAACCGTCCACCGCCACTTCGACTCCATCGACGTATAAGTGCCTGTACGAGCCGTCCCAGACAAAACCTATGCGGTGCCAGTTACCGTCGGTGATACATGTCTCTGACAAAAGGGGCGTGCTAGATCTGCCAGACCTGAGATTCGTCATCAGGTTGCCTTCTGTTGAATCGGCACCCAGCCAACTTGCGCGATTGGCCTGTGATACAACGTCTTGACCTGGAGCGCCACCCTTGACCCAGGCAACCACACTGAACGGCCCATCTGCAGGATTCAGGGCAAATTCAGTACTGACATAATCATCTATCCCGTCGAATTGAAGCGCTCCGATCAGCATACCACCGTCAGGTTGCCAAACCGGGTTGCCCATCAGGGTGCCATCGCAATCGGCGGCGTCGTTATAGGCAATAACACCCTGCACCTCGTCCAACGGCCAGTGAGCGATCAGCGTTGGGTCGTCCACCTCTGCCACGTGTCCTGAAATAGCACAATCGATGACTGTTGGCGGCTCACAGCCTTCCCAAAACTCAATCGCGTTGGGTCCATTGCTTTCAACAATGCAGTTTCTGATTGTTGGGGATGTCCCATAGCAAGAGATACCAACTGCCCCGCCGGTTATAGTAAGACCAGAAAGGATGCAGCCTCCATCTTGGCTGTCAGACATAGTTATTACCGAGCCCCGAGGACCGCCATTGATCACAGTGGCGGCCACCGTGTCTGGATCATTTGAGTCTGTTGATCTGAGTGTGAGGCTCTTACCCTTAAAATTGACATTCTCTATGTATTGGCAAACACCCGGGCTGACTACTATCTCATCGCGGGGGTGGGCATCGTTGATGGCCTGCTGAATAGAAGCATAGGTTTGGCCAGTGGTGGCATTTTCAATCGTCTGGGCTGTCACGCTCTCAGCCTTGATGTCCACGGGGTCGGCATGGATGGTAGAGCCATATTCGTCGTAGGCTCTGACAGTCCACCAGCACTGCTCGAAAGGAAAGCCAGTTACTGGTTCGCCGGGTGCCGAAGGCGTATCCGAAAACAGATAAACCATATGGTAGGGATCACGCCCAAATAGCAGCTGATAGCCCACGGCGTTTCCACTGACCTCGCAGCTCAATACTGCTCCATTGGAATCGACAACACTACCATCTGCAGGCCCGACAAGCGTTACTGGTTCCGGCAGCCTGCCGGGGGATCTGGTCTCCCAATAAAAATCCATGTAGCCGGAAGAAGTCCCCCCCTGCCACTCGAATTCGTAGATCGCTGTGCCCGGCGTTGACGCAAGCTGGAGGTTCTTGCCGGGGCCGACAACAGACCAATATGCGCCCGCAACGAGTCCTCCGTTAAACTGATTCTTCTGAGGATTGGCAAGCGAATCTTGGTACCATTGCCGCGGTACATTATGATCGCCCCGTGCGACCTGAACATTTAAAACGCTCGGGTAAAAGAACTGTCCTGATTCATAACTATCTATCCAGCACTGCTCGCCGTCAACTGCACTGCCGAGATACTCAGTGACATCTGTGACATCTGCGCTATAGCCTGTGTCGCCTCTGCAAGCGGCATCCAGAAAAGTAACTCGGTTGACCGCATATCGTGCATCTGCGTAAGCCAGGTTCAGGTGTATGGCCACATCTATAGCAGGCATTCCTCCAGTGCTATAACCTAAGGTCTGGATCGGTTGTTTGTAATCCAGTGCTACTGCCGATAAGTACACGATAATCACATCACCATATCTGTAATAGGTAGGTGGATCTGCACCACGGTCAGGCCCATATCCATTCGGAAAACTTATTATATTTGCTCTACTACTCCAAGCCGAGGCGCTCCAGACTCTTCCACTGCGACCGGTTACGCAATCCCCTCCGGCAAAATAGACTACTGTAGGTTTGTTGCGGTCGAATGGAGGGTTTTCCTGCTGCAACGTTCTGAGACCGAAATCTGGCACAATGATGACTTTGACGATATCGGGCAGACTTTCCAGTTCGCCGTCGCCGGTGACGACCAGTTCAAACTCACATTCCTGAATTTCATCTGTCTGGACAAAGCCCCCAATAGTAGGCGTAGCAGTATTCGGATCGGTAATTACTACCGCAGGACCGGATATCTGCCGCCATATGTAGCTCAAGGTGCCGGAATTATCCGGGTCGTAAGAGCCGGTCCCATCAAGGGCGATCGGATCTTGAGCTACGTATCGAGACAACCCGGCATCCGCTATAGGAGCTTGGTTGGGAGTGGCTGCGTTCGCACTCTGGCCGCCAAACCCTGCTGCGACCACACATCCAACTAACACCATGCTGATTCTTAAGCCATCTAACCGTTTCATTTTGAACCTTCTTTCCTGCTTCTATAGCACGAGTAGTTTTGTTCATGGTTTCACTACTCTATTGTAGATGCGAACGTCGTCGATAAGGCCGGAGAAGTAGGTACCTGGTGTGAGAGTGCTGCCAGCACCAAAATGCAAACCGCCGGACGCACCTTTCAACCCGGCCAATGGTACAGCGTCCTTGGCAACCTCAGCTCCGTTAACGTATAGGTGCCTGTACGAACCATCCCAGACAAAGCCTACGCGGTGCCAGTCGCCGTCGGTGACGTTTGCCTGTGCAAGCATCGGGCCAACGGTGGACCGGCCAGGGTTAGCAAGCTCGGTCATCAGGTATCCTTCCGCGGAGTCGGTGCACAACCAATTCACACCGTCGGCTTGCGACAAGACGGCTTGGCCTGGCGTTCCCCCCTTAATCCAGGCAAAAACACTGAATCCCGAAGATACTTCGGGATCTGCCGGATCCAAAACAGTTTCGGTACTGACATAATCATCCACGCCGTCGAATTGGAGTGCTCCGGCCAGCACGCCAGTGTCAGGTTGCCAAAGCGGTTCGCCAAGGAGCGTTCCATCCTTGTCTCCGACACTGTCCTTGGCAGCGCTGCCTTCTGTCTCGTCCAGTGTCCAGTGAGCCACGAGCGTGGGATCGTCCACTTCTGCCACTTGTCCTAAAACAGCACAATCAATCATTGTCGGTGGCTCATAGTCTCGCCAGAACTCAATTGCGTTGGATCCATTGCTTTCAATCACACAGTTTCTGACTGTAGGCGATACATTACAGCAAGAGATACCTACATTACCACCACTTATGGTAAGGCCATCAAGCAAACAACCTTCATTTCTGATACCGGACAGAGTTATCACTGAACCCTGATAAGGACCCTTAATGCCAATGACAGTAGATGCTACAACGGCCGGGTTTTCGGGCTCTGTCGATCTGAGCGTCAGATTCTTGTCTACGAAAGAGATATTCTCGTGATACACTCCGGGGTTGACTACTATGTCGTCGCCATCGCTTGCGTCGTTTATGGCAAACTGAATATTACTGTACGTTTTTCCTGTAGTCAGATTCGCGATTCCATAGTCGGCGGCGGCAAATGATATAAGGTACAGAGCCGCCGGCAGATTTTCCACACAGGTGGGTACTATTTGGTTCTCTTGAAGTCTGAATCCGCCCTGGCTAAAAGTCACAGGCCGAAGTTCAATGCCAAACGAATAAATACCAAGCTCTCCGTAGCTCCAGTCCGCTGTTTCACCACTGAGCAAATATGCATCAGACCAATCTTTCCAGTTCTCATAAACGGCTCCGCTGGTATGGTAAACTAGGTCTATCATGCTGTAAGTCATATCGCTGAACATGCGCTCATCAGGCGGAGGTTCAAGAGTGTACGCCCAGGGATAACCTATCGTTTGTGCGAAGCTGTGATAGGTCATTAAAACTCGAAAGTCATAGGCCGAAACCAAGTCTCTTACAGCCTGTGTCTCGGGCTCAGAAAAAGCACTTGGACCTCGGTAGTTTTCCGCTGATGTGTTTCTGGCTGCGTCCGCGTGACCCCACATATAACCGTAGTTTCTGTTCAAATCGACGCCAAAAGTTCCATCACCATTGTCTCTTCTGTTTTTTCGCCACATCCGGTCTGTCGTCCGGCTGTATTCATACCCATCCGGATTAAGTACCGGCACGATCCATATTTCGCAGTTGTCAATTAGATGTTTGATGTCTTGGTCTATGTCGTAGTTATCAGTCAGGTGCTGCGCAATATAAAGAGGGACTTCAACCGATATCCACTCCCTGGCATGGTGACAGCCCAAAAAGATCGCCCCGGGTTCCTCTTCATCCACGGAAGGATTGTCGCTTATTCTTACGGCCCAAATATCCCGGCCTTCGTGAGTGCATCCTATAATGTAGGCCTTTGCAACGCCTGAATCCTCGAGTGCTATAAGGCTGTCGATAACTTCATCGTGGGAATGATATCTATTTGGTGTGAGCTCTGCAAACAAAGAAATCTCCTCCTTGCTGATTGTCTCCAGATATTCGTAGACATCTTCGGTGATTGTCTCGACAACAAAACCACTTTTCTGAATTTGCATTCTCTCAGTATCCGTTACCCGGATAATAGCACCATCTTGCTGAAACTCCCATATGTCAAGGCCCATATTGACGAGTGCTTGGGTATCATCCTTTCTTATGACCTGAGCCTTAATCAATATGCATCTATCGCTCGGAGGCGCGGCATGCAATGCCGACGTTAAAACTCCAACAACTACACACATTACGACGAGGTTAACGCATATTCTTTGAAACCGTTCCATTTTGCACCTACCCTTCTGCCCTTAGGGCCTTGCAATAACTGTTAATCATCAACACCGACGAACCCCTCCAACATCGTCAACAACCCGTTCACTAAGAGATCTCTGTAATACAATCCGTAGGAAATCTCCGATCTGTCCCGAGTACTGGAATATTTTTTGAGAAATTTCACAGAGGAGAATGTAAATGGATAGAAAACCGAGACTTATTAATTGCTCATATTCTCTAGATTCGCTATCATGAAATCAGTAAGGCTTCGCAGTGCCTTTGCGGGAGAGCAAACATGAGCAGCCGCGATCAGACAAGCATGGGCGGGGACAGGGAGACGTTTCTTACAACTCACTGGTCTCTCATTGAAGATGTTAAGGAACATCAGGACAGGGATCGTGCGCTCACCGGATTGCTGCTGAAACGGTATTGGAAGCCGGTTTACTGTTATCTGCGCCGCAGGGGCTGCAACAATGAGCAAGCCAAGGACCTCACTCAAGGTTTTCTTCACGAGGTCGTGCTGAATCGCCACTTGGTTGAGCGCGCAGACAGTTCTAAGGGTCGCTTTCGCTCTTTTCTGCTGCACGCACTGAACCAGTACCTTCTTGATGAACGGCGAAAAGAGAAAGCCCGAAAACACATCCCTAAGGATAAACTAGTGCCACTGGACATTACCGATCCTCCAGAACTGCCACAGATGGTCAGCGATCTCGATCCAGAACAAAGCTTCAACTACGTTTGGAAGGCCAACCTTCTGGAACGTGCACTTGCAGAGGTCAAGGATCGGTATATCAAACGGGACATGGAGACACACTGGTATGTATTTCGTGACCGTCTGCTGCAGCCGACTCTGGAAGGTAGAGACCGCCCTTCATTGAAAAAGATGTGTCAGAAGTACAACATCGATAACGAAGCCACCGCTTCGAACATGCTCAATACAGTCAAAAAACTTGTTCGCAGCGTGTTGAAGTATCACGTACGTCAGACAGTCGCTTCCGGTGAGGTGGTCGAGGAGGAATTGAAAGAAATCTTCAGATTCCTGGAAAAAGAAGGCAAGATTTAAAACATTCTTACGGATATTACCATGGCACGGCATCCATCTGCTGTTACGGATGCGCTGCTGTTTCTGCAAGGACGAAGCCAGGCAAGATAGGTGTGGTGAGGCCAATGAAAGACGAATCATCAATATTCGATGCAGAACCCGAGAATCTGGATGAGCTGGTCTTTCAGATTCTGGGAGAACCTGGAGGTGAAGAGGATTCCAGCACAGCATCGATAGCCGATGGAGTAGTTGAGCAGCTTGGTGGTCAGATTGGCCAATATAAGCTCATGAGCGTCTTGGGCGAAGGCGGCATGGGAATTGTGTATCTGGCCGAACAGAAGCATCCCATCAGACGCAAGGTGGCCCTGAAGGTGATCAAGCCTGGCATGGATTCCAAACGGGTCATTGCCCGTTTCGAGGCCGAACGTCAGGCCTTGGCTCTGCTGGACCATCCTTATATCGCTCATGTTCATGATGCCGGGATGACAGAGAAAGGCCGACCATATTTTGTGATGGAGTGTGTCAGCGGCTTACCTATCACCGAGCATTGTGACCGTCACAAGCTGACAATCAAAGACCGGCTCGATCTGTTCCGACAGGTCTGTCTCGCCGTCCAGCACGCCCACCAGAAGGGCATCATTCATCGCGACATCAAGCCGTCGAACATCCTAGTCTCGGCAGAGAACGACCGGCCGACGCCGAAGGTCATTGACTTCGGCGTAGCCAAGGCGATAGCGGCGCCGTTGACGCAAAAGACACTATTCACCGAGGACAGTCAGTTACTCGGCACACCGGAGTACATGAGTCCTGAGCAGGCCGACATGGCCACTGAAGATATTGACACGCGTTCCGATATCTATTCTTTGGGTGTGCTTCTATATGAGCTATTGACCGGAGTCTTGCCCTTCGATTCGGACACACTTCGCGCAGGCGGTATTGAGCATATCCGGCAGATCATCCGCGAAACCGATCCTAAAACACCAAGTACGCGTCTGACAAAGCTGGGCGACCAGGCCAGAGAAGTCGCCAATAACCGTCGCACCGAAATTGCCGCGCTGGCCAAACGCCTGCACAGAGAATTAGAGTGGATCCCCCTTAAAGCTATGCGCAAAGAGCGGTCAGAACGCTATCGCTCGGCTTCTGAACTGGCTGACGACATTGAGAATTACTTAAGGGGCAATCCACTGATTGCCGGGCCTGAATCTACAGTGTATCTAGTCAAAAAATTTGTAAGACGGAAGCGCTCGCTAGTTACGGCAATCGCAGCAGTATTGGTTGTGCTTATCGCAGGAATTGTGATCTCGACTGTCTTGGCTATCGGCCAGGCCCGCGCCCGTGCAAAGGCGCAGCGAATCGCCTATGCTTCAGATATGAGCCTCGCGCAGAAGGCGCTGGAGATGAACGACATGGGACGCGCCCGGCAACTGCTGGAGGACCACCGACCCGCTCGCGGGCAGGTCGATCTGCGTGGTTGGGAGTGGCGCTATCTGTGGCAGGAGTGCCGCAGCGACGCCCTCGGCGAGTTCTGCCACTATGAGAAGCCCCTGGCCTGCTCAGTGGCATATTCCACCGACGGCAGAGTGCTTGCCGTGGCCGGGATCCTATCGGGATTCGTCGAGATCTGGGATGTGCCCAGCCGCAAACCAATCAAGACCCTCCAGCGGCAGGAAAGCCGGCAAGTGGCATTCTCACCGCGTGGCGATCTGCTGGCGACCACCGCGGGAGACCAGATCTGGCTCTGGCGGACCGGCAATTGGGATCGCGTCGACCACAGCCAACTCACCCTTGATGGTGGCGTCAGGGACCTGAAGTTCTCGCCTGATGGAAAGCGGCTTGCAGGCTTGAGCTTTCCAGGCGAACTGGCCGTGTGGGAGCTTGACCCACAGGCCGTCATTCGTCAAATTCCTGGCTTGACGCTCCCGAAGGCATACCGCGGCGATTTGGACTTTTCGCCGGACGGCAAGGCTTTGGTCATCGGGGATGCCGATGGTTGCCTTCGAGCGATTGACCTGGCTAGCAGAGACACGATTTTCGATGTCTCGGAGACCCACCCGGAAGGCATTATCTCCG
>LJTR01000002.1 GCA_001303465.1 Phycisphaerae bacterium SG8_4 | reverse complement strand
CATGACAATCAGCAGCTGGGTCTTTCCGTCCAGGACTCTTGTCAATTCTGCCAGTTTCGATCGTGTCCGTTCAGCACTTCTCGTTGCCATGTCTTTCAGTCTACCGCCCTGCCTGCAACCAACGCAACCGTCTCAAAGCCATTTCCTTCGTTTGAAGTAGATCACCATGATCGCCCCTATGGTCAACATCACAATCCAGACAGCACCATATCCGTATTTCCACTTCAACTCCGGCATGGATTCGAAGTTCATCCCGTAAATACCGGCAACAAAAGTAAGAGGAATGAAGATTGTCGCAATGATTGTCAGAACTTTCATGACCGAGTTCATCTTATTGCTGACGCTTGAAAGATATATGTCCAGCATGCCCGAAACCATGTCACGAAAGCTCTCAATCGTATCGATGATTTGGATCGTGTGGTCATGGACATCTCGGAGATACACACTTGTTACCTCGCCAATAAGATCCGACTCACTCCGCTGCAAACCGCTAATGGCTTCCCTAAGGGGCCAGACGGACTTTCGAAGCAATATAGCTTCCCTTTTCATTGCATGAATCTGTTGAAGAGTCTTCTCGGTAGGATCGGAGACCAACTCCTCCTCCATTGATTCTATCTTCTCCCCAAAACGTTCGAGAATCGTGAAATAGCTGTCGACTACTGAGTCGACTAGCGCATACGCAAGATAGTCTGCTTTCATCTTGCGAATACGGCCCTTGTTGTTTCTTATTCTCTCACGTATCGGCTCGAAGACATCCCCAATTCGCTCTTGAAACGAAATGACAAAATTTGGCCCAAAGATCAGGCTGACCTGCTCACTCTCCACGACTTGGAGTTCTGCATTAAAACTGAGCATTTTGAGTACTATGAATACGTTTTTGCCGAAATCCTCGAATTTCGGCCGCTGCCCCGTGTTGAGCACATCCTCAAGGATCAATGGATGCAGATCAAATTCTTTGCCGAGTTTTTCCATCATCTCGATGTCGTGAAGCCCATCGATATTGATCCAGGTTACCGTAGGTGTCGCTTTGAAAGGAAAGCACTCCTCAATGGTTGAGACCTGCTTGGCCTCCACGTTATTCTCGTCATAGTCAAGATACGTCACACGAACTGACTCAACCTTTCTGTCGCCCACGTGCACAAGCGTCCCGGGGGGTAACCCGGCTTTCTTTGAACGTCTTCCGACTTGCTGTGGTTTCTTCGTCCGTGGTTTCATTTCTTCTTTCCCTTAATACTTCATGGTGCCAGATGTTGATTTGCACCAACTGAGCATGCGTCCTATTTCGTAGTCTTCGTCGTTGATTTTCGGGATCTTCCCAGTATTTGGCTAGCAGTAACGAGTCCCACGATGAACCCGCCTACAAATGTCAGAGTCAACAGCAGAACGCGCGGCATTGTGACGGTCGCAAAGAGCAGCTTGGTCTCGACCGCCTGAGTATTCTGAAGAGATACTACAAGTGCCAATACGGAGACAACCAGTATTACGATGATTTTAGCCTTCTTCATTGACGAGATCCTTTTCCTTATGACTTTCGCTAGTTCCTTCGGTCTTTATCCGGGCTGACATGCTCCTGACCACGGAGAATGGGAAGCTGACCATCTGGCGCAGCCCCTCTACCGACGACAGTATTCTAACCTGACTTCTCACTTCCGCCACAAGTTCTTGCGCCACGACCTTCTGCTCTACCTCGCCCGCCTCCTTGACCATCGAGAGCCGATGCAGCGAGTATAGGCCAACAAGGAAAGCCAGGGCAAAGAAGAAGTCCCATTGCTGGAGGTTCAACGTCGGCAGGTTGAACTTGCCGCCGGGGCTGGTGTATTCCAACGTCCAGGTCAATGTACGACCGCTGAAGAAGTCTGCAAACTTGCCACCCAATATCGGGGCGACGCCGGCGGCCACTGAGTTGACGATTGTATTGGTAGCCAGATAGGCCGTTGCCTGGCCTTCTGGTGCAAGCTTCATGCTTATGTTGCCTGATGCAAGCGAAACGCCGGCTGACGCAAGGCCCATCACGATGTGGATTGCAATCAGAAGTGGTATCGTGAGAAAGTACTTCTCCGGCATAGTCGTAAAGGTCCACGCCAGAATGGAGAAGATGAAAAGAGGGCCGCAGATCGCCAGGACGGACTTGTTGCTGAACCGGTCCGTGTACCTGCCCCATATCTTCAGAAACAAAAAGTTCATTATTTGGCTCAGGATCGACAAGCCAATAATAAATGACATCGCCAGCCCCAGCCGTTTCAGCATGTATACCATAAAGAACGGCCCGGCCAGATTCACCGCAAAATTCCACGAGGACATGAAGGCGATAAGCCTTAGAAAATTCTCGTCTCGAAATGGCTTGCCAAGCAGCCCGAATATGGCAATTCGAGCGCTCTGAGATGGCATCCGTTTTTCTGGTGTCTTGGCCAGATAGTAAAGACCGACGGCTCCAGCCAAGAAGCCTGCGAAAAACAAAATTGAGTATCCTTCAGTTTCATGGTCGGGCAGGAGCTTTTTCCACAAGTCCAGATAGGCTCCGGCCGCGATACTGAGGACAATACCAACTCCCGTGGCTATCCTCATGCGTTTGGAGAAGAATGCACCTAGAACATTCTGTGGTATCAAATCTCTCATCCAGGAGTTCCAGGCACAGCCGCTCACGGCACCCAGCGCCGAGACGAGGACCAGAGATACCAGAAGAATCGCTATGCCAATCCTGGCTCCGAAGACAAATGGAATCAGCGCCACGAGGAGCCAGCACAGCCGGCTCAGCGCTGCGGCCAGAACCGTGATCATCCGGCGGTTGCGAACTTTCTCCACCAGAAGGATGGCAGGCAGCTGAAGCAACTGCGAAAGCGGGCCAATCGCAGCCAGAAGGCCGATCACAAAATTCGAGGCTCCCAGCTTGACAGCAAAGGCTACCAGAAATGCCCCGCCGGTCAGTATTCCCATGGCCTGCGACGCGACGCCGTCCTTGATTACGTACCCCAATCCAGAGTCAACTTGATCCTGTGTCAGGTCTTCGTCGGGTTTGAGCCAGATTACAACCACCGCCTTTCTTACACAAGGTTCGAAGTCTCAGGACATTTGAACACCATAGTCCTTTCAGGTCAAGTACGCCGCCGGCCAAGCGCACCGGTCAGGCTCGTCGCTTGCGACCGGTCCTGGTCGAAGGCCTTCTCGGTTCGTTGGGATTCAGCGATCTGACCAGACGAACTGATATGATACGGTATGTAATTGCCAGCACAAATATGAGCGAAGCGAATCCCGCTGCTCGGATGGTAATCGCATTGGTGAGACCGCTGTAGCTGTGGCCCTTCGAAAAGTCATCTATCGCCGACAGGAGTCCTCCAACGTCGATCGCCGCCTGGGATGTCCGTTCTGCAGCGGTCGCCCATTCCTTGACATCAATCGATTGATTTGGGTCCGAAGATTCCGACTTCTTGTAATACTCGCGGGCAACATTGCCTATCACCTGCGCTGCTGACTGCCAGGCCTTTGCGGTTTCGGCCACATCCTTGGCTGTCGTATTCACTGAAATGGACGCCGTTTGCAGCTTCTCCAGAGCACTGCTGATGACGACCGTAGTCTGTTCTGTTTGCTCAAGCGTTTTCTGCAGATTAGCCTGCCTGTCGTCGACCTCTTTCACAAAACCTGACATCTCCCGGCTGAGTTGCTGCGGCAGCTCATCGACTGACTTGGACAGTCGCTGGCTGCTCTGAGAGAATTGCGCCAGGCTTGCCAGGAATGACTTGGCCATGTCCGTCTCTTCAATATCATACAGTAGAAGCTGCAACTGCCAGCGTGATGATTCCGGCAACTCACTGACAATGTCAGAGAAACGTTCGGTGCTATCAGTGAACCGGTGTATGGCCGAGGCGGTCCTATCTACGCCTTCGATCGCCCTAAATGGCGTCATCGGTATCTTTGCAATGCTCATTAAGGGGCTGGGTTGGTCTTTCTTTGCCTCTGTCGCAAACACTGTTATGCCAGAGAAAGTCCCTTTTATTGGATTGGCGCTTGCAAACTCGACGATATTCTTCTTTGCCGCATCAAGCACGTCATCTTTGAGAAAGACACGGCCAATGCGTTCGATTTCCATATCGAGCAGCTTGGCCCCGTTGAGGGCTATTTCCTGGCCTTCCCCATAGAGCGAACTGCCTTCGCCCTCTTCGAGATACATCCTAAATCTTGTGCAGAGAGCCCAGGCTTCGATGAATGCGATGATCGGATCATCTTGATCCAGCATTGCGTTGAGGCCCTCGGTCATACGCGCCTTCATTTGAAGCGTAGTCTTCTCTGTTCGCTTGCTTGGAACTCGTTCGTTGAGATCGGTGGACATTTGTCGGAACTTCGCCCTGAAGTACTCGGCAAATTTTTCGAGCCGATCGCGCAGATCCTGTTTCGAAATCTGCCCGTTCGTCGGCGTCACACCTCCGCCCAAAGTGCGGACTTGTTTGGAATTGCAGCCATTCGCAATAAGAAGCGAAACCGCCACAATTGCCATTGCGATTGCGGGGCGAAGTGTGCGAATATAGTGTCTCAATGCCATGATCTTGTCCTTTCTGTCGCGTTGTTCCTGCAGGCCATTTCTTTCGAAGTACGACGTACCCTCGATGTCAGAATTCTCTGAGTGATTCCTGAATTCCCTTGTGCATTTCGTACCAGAACTCTATCGCAGCCTCGGCCTTGTCTGTTTCAAACAGTCTTATCCATTATATCGACTCTTTGCCGTACATTACATTGAGATAAAGGATTGAGGTAGAGGGCGCCTTGCCAACAATTGACATCACATTGATTCCAAGATTGTCGAACGTCAGACCCACACGCCCCATAGAGGATACGAAGAAGCCTCCCCAACAGGGCGGCAATCCGGTCAAGATCATGCGGTTCGAGGCGGGGAATATCGATCCGGCAAGCAGGCCCACGCCTGCGTTCAGGCTGTTGGGTCTTCCTGAAAGAAATAGCCCCAAATCAACCGGCCCGAAGAGATCACCGAGGCTGTTATGGTTGATCCTATAGACTTAGCCGCGTCGACCGTGAGGATACGCAGGTACGCCTCCATTGCTTTATCCTGTTTCGCAGCGTAACATTGTCATCTGCGAAATTGAAGTCCGCTGGAGTTTTGAATTTCTTTCTGGTCGATCAGGCATTTACAGAGAGTCTCGCCCGATGGATTCTCCACTTACTTCTTAATCCCAAAGAAAAATGAATTCGCATTCTCTCTCGGCCCTGTACACGGTCTCCTTGACCTTGTCAACGATCATATAGTCTCTGTTGAGCAGCTTGCCGCCGTACAGCACGCCGTGAATCTCCCCATCAGTTCCAAATACTGGTGTCGCCGCCTTGATCATCACGCCCAATGTCTCTTTCGCGTTCTCTCTCGCCTTGGCCTTCGGCGTCGGTATGAACTCCATGTATGACGAAGTAGCCCAGCGCTCCCAAGGGCAGGCCAACTGCGATTGTCACCGCAAGAAACGACAGCAGCAATCGCATCCTGGGCATTCTTCTTTTCATGTTTCGGTCCTGGTCAAACGCCAGAGCTTTTGCAGCAACAGGAGATCCTGGACGCACCAAACATCATCTCGACGTGTCTCGCATTGATCGATGCGAGGCTCAGGACAGCACACCAAAATGCCTGGTCGATCACCTTTCCCGGTCAGGCACCACTTTGCCAGGAGCTTCTCGGCCTCTGCAATGAACGCACCCGGCTCAACCGGCTTATACAGCAAACCATCGACAGGCAGCCAACTTGGACCGCCAGCGGCAGATCTGAAGTCTGTCTTCATGGAGTCTGCTTGCATTAACGTTCTTGTGTCGTCGTGCCTGAACGTCCTGCTCCATTTCATACCCTTTGTGCTGGCGCCTGTCAATTCATCCGCATGGAGAACATTAGTTAGCATGCTGCTGAAATTGGCGAAACACTACGGGAGCATTCATGATCCTGCCGTAAAGCCTGATATTCTGCCTGTGTGGATGCCACTCTAAGAACAAATTGGCCAGCGCCTCCCACAAGGAAACCCAGGCCGCAATCGTCAGTCCCTGTGCAAACACTCCTGCGAGAACCCCTTCGTCCGACGAGACCCTTCTAGTAACCTCGATCGCCAGAGCCAAAAGCACTAACCCTATGACGAATAGAACAGATGACCGTCTCAACAACGCTGCGACCGCCCGAAGTTCGAGATCTCGAAGATAGGTATGAAAGGTCCTTATGCTCTTTCGGACACGTTCCATGACTATTTCATCGGGCATCTGCGAAAGAGAAATCCGTATAACAAAATCGCGGTCGCGGATCTCCCGCACAGAGTCTGTCAAATGATCAACAAAAGCCTGATCAAGATCTTTCTTCAAATATGGGGCCGTTCTATCAAAATCGTTGTAAAGATGCTCGACAGATTGGACTGATACGTCAAGCACAATCTGACCATCCTCCGTGCGTTCATATCTATCCTCTATGGTTCGTTTCATTGGCGTTTGTCGCCTTTTTTGAGGATTTCCTGATGTGTCTACATAGCCAGTCTTCGCTTGCAGGTTAGTATGGCCATATTTGCAGGCTGGCCTATTCGCACGCTTCTTCGCGTCTTCTGCCCGCTGTCCCGTGCCCGGCCAAAGGTGAACGGAGTGGCTTTGTCGCCTTCTGAAGGATAGAAGCCTTCTCCCTGCTGAACTTCGGGCCCCTGCCTGAAATGATCTCTTTTTCCTCAGTGATAAAGTCAATGTGCTGAATCAGCGACCAGGCGGTGTTGTGCCAGCGCATCTGGTAGCCTCTCTGGTGGGCCTGCCTTTCCATCATGAGGCGTCTCTTGGGATTGAACACAAGCTGATCCAGAGCCTGGGCTATCTGATCGACTGAAGGCTCGCCGGGATCTACGAGCATTCCACGGGCATGCCTGCCTACAACAAGCCCTGCCGGACACTTCTTGTTGGAGTGTATTAATTCGAGGGCATATCTGGACTTTGTAACCACCGCCACTCGCCCGGAGCCGACAGTATCGGCCAGTATGCCGCTGGATATTTGTTGCATGTTCAGATACGGTAGAAGCATTGCGTTGGTTGCAGCATACACGTCGAGCAGTGTAGTCTCCTCAAGGAAGGTGTCTAGAAAGACTACATCGTACTTGTCAAAGTCCACACCTGTGAGGCGGTCGGTCCTGCACCACATGACCTCTGCGCGGCATAGGGCATCTGCGATCATGGCTCGATAGGCCAGATGTTCACTGCCGCCATCGGCAGCGACAAAATCGGGATGGCATTGTCCGGCGATCAAGTAAACCATGTTCCGACGCTGCCTGTCCGTGCAAGACTCACTCAAGAATCTGCCATAGGCGCATATGCCGTACTGCACGCCCTTGTCGGGCGACAACATGCCCAGCGTTGTCGCCAGGAATCGGTTCGTCAGACCGTACCGCTCTTTGATAGTCAGCCTGTCATGTTGTGAAGGATGATACATCCTGATGCCGTGATCAATATGTTTGAGTTTTGAGTGATCGATGCCATATACACTGGATTCGAGTATATGGATCGCGCTCTCGGTTGTTACGATCAGCCCGTCGCTGTGTTTTGCCAGTTCCTGCAACACCTTCTTCTGATGAGCATCGGGGGCGTCAAGAACTGTGTGCAGATAGACGAAGGTTGTGATTGCTTTCGAGCCTAAGGCTTCTGCCATCTTCACGAAGTTCATTCCCATCCCATCTTCACCGTTATCATCCGGATCGAGCCCGTATTCATGCTGAAGCAACACCACCGTTTTGTCCGTACTCTCTCCGGCCCGGGCAATTATGTCATCGATAGCGTATCGCCACGATTGCGGGTCGTATTGGTCAATAACAAGGTCCACGGGGATACTGTACGACAGGCCCTCGCGGTCGATTGCGGTCACACGAATGGTTCCCACTTCGCCCGTAAAGTGCTCGAGCGCGCTGGCGAGATCCCGCGCAAAAGTACCGATTCCACATCGTCGCGGCGGATATGTGCTGACAATACGAATGTTATGTCGCATGTTTCAGACTCCAGATACATTTAGGTTGAAGCTTTTTCGGGGCAGCGAAAACTCTTTACGTACCCGACCAAGTCATCCAATTTCGCGGTTGCGTAGGCAATACACGAATCCGCAGCACCGTAGTATATGTGCACGGTTCCATCATCGAGCGTCCATCCACACGGAAACACCACATCGTCAACATCCCCTTCTCGCTCATACCGAGCCTTGGGGCCAAAGATCCACTCATCTGTTCTGTACCTCAGTCGTGTCGGATCCTCAAGGTCGAGAAGAGCCAGACCCAGGCGATAGATTGAACCGGAGGCAGTGGTTCGCACGCCGTGGTACAGTACCAGCCATCCCTCCTTCGTCTCCAGAGGAGGCGCGCACAAACCGATCTTGCCGGCATCCCACCAACCTCCTTCCCGAGCGTGGATGACTTCCTGGTGGCTGCCCCAATGCTTCAAATCCGGCGAAAAAGAAATCCAAACATGTGCGCCTAGCTCAGGCGACTTTGGAACCGGGCGATGCAACATCGCCCACAAACCGTTGAACCTGACAGGAAAGAGTGCCGCATCCTTGTCTTCAGGCGGCATCACAGCACCCACTCGTTCGAATGACTGGAAATCAGCAGTCGTGGCAATGGATACCAACGGGCCACCCTTGGAATAGGCAGTGTAACAAACAGCCCATCGTTGCAGTTGATCAAGACGGGTAATTCTCGGATCTTCAATGCCCCACAATTCTTCGGGATGTCCCTGCGGATCAGGCAGAAGAGTCGGAGACGGATCTATGTCCCAGTTGGTTACGCCATCTGCGCTGCGGGCAACGGTGAAATGTGAAATGCCTCGGAAATCTTCCACTCGAACAAGAAGAACCGTTTTGCCGTGCACTTTTGCTGCGGCCGCATTAAACACAGAATTGGCGCCGTACGGCCATTCGTTGACAGAGAGAATGGGATTACCCGCATACCGTTTGAACAACTCGTGATTCAATCGTGCATCCATTAACCACACCTGCAATTCTTGGCACATCTGGCCTTCAACACCAATTCTTACAAACTGCCTCAATTAAAAGATGTCTCAGGCAGATCAACTCTTGCATGGACTATGAGCAAGGGTCATACCAGAAGAACGAGTCTCAAAGAAAACCGTTCTGAAGGCCTTCTGCAAAGGGCCAAAGAATAAGGACGTGTTCTATCTGCCCGACCATCTCCGGGTTCGTTCGAACAATCCGGAATTATGCCCCCACAAATTCGGGTGTGAGAACCCGATTCGGACAGTTCGTCCGTTGCTACTGCCAGGGGCGCACTTCACTTGCTCTTTCTAAATGGTCTGAACAATCTCAATACGCCTGAACCCCATCCGTCCTGTCTCAAGGGGAATATCCCTTTCTCGACATAGCCCACCTCCTCGATGGAATAGAACGCGTGGGGATTGAACATCTTTATCAATCTGACTACATCGCTGACTTGCCAGCGTGCGACAACGGTGAATACGACCTTCACCTGACCGCGGCTACCGTGCCCGTCGACGCTGGTGACCCCGTACCCGTCCTCTTGCAGCCGCTCAACCAACGGTAAGGCATCACTCTTGGTGATGACCCTTATGAGTACCACACCAAGGCTGAGCTTCTCGGCAATGGCGATACCTACGTAGTTGCCCATCGCGAAGCCGCCAGCGTACGCGACATAGCAGATCGGGCTGGAAAGATTCTTCATAATCTGGCCCATAGCCAGAAGCCAGATCAGAATCTCGAAGAAACCGACCACCGGAGCAAGGTATTTGAGCCCTCTCGAGACGAAGATCACTCGGACCGTGCCCAGACTGACATCAACAACTCTGGCAATGAAGATCAGAAGGGGAATTACCAGCCAGGTATACAATCCGCCGATTGAGAGTAGAGCATCGTGCATTATCTTGAGCCCCAATGTGATCTGTGGTCAATGGGCTGAGGCAAGTGTTTTCCGCTAGCCGTCATGGATTCATGCATATCTTGCCTCGGATCGTATCAAGCCTCCCAAAGCATATCAGTTCGTCGCCCTTAAGGATCTTCGTGTTAGCTGAAGGATTGGCCGTTGTCTGCCCATCCCGCACGATTGCCAGAACAGTAATGTCCCAGTTCCTGAGATTTGACGTTGCAAGGGACTTGTCGAGCACCGGGCTGCCGGCACATACCTCAGTACGCGAAACACCATAGCCGCCTGTGGCCAGCAACAATTCCTCGAATGTAACGGGTTTGAAGAGTTCCCGCTTAATGATTCTCTTCCTAAGGCTGTTCGTGAGCTTTCTGGCAAGTAAGGTGTTGGTGAAGATTCTATAGATGGCGTACACTGCAATGATTATTACGAAAAGATTGACCAGCTGAACCACAATGGGTGGAAATCGAAATGGCAGAATCGGTGTCAGGAGACGCGACTCCAATACCTCTTGTGCCCGGAGTGAGTTGGCCAGAGTTGCGATCATCGTCACGAGTCCGGCGTGGCCCAATACGATCAGAACCGATGCGATTCGCCGCCGCTGTTTGTCGGCGGTCACCAACTCGGCCTCCTTTGTTGTGAAACCCGTTGACGTAAAACACGACAAGGCCTGAAACTTGGCCTGGGACCAATCCAGTCCGGTGAGCTGAAAGGCAATCGCCCCAATCCTAACGATCGTAAAGGATACGACAAGAACGGTAATGAACAATAGAATATTCATTTTTGTTGCTCCAGTAGGTCTCCTGATTCGCCATGAAGCTGTGCAATTCAAGTTCTCTGCGGCCTCCGACAAGCGAGTTGGCCGCTCATCTCTCGATACGGCACGGTCCTTGGACTTGCTCAGGTGGCTAGGCGGATCTTGTCGAAGAAGGGCGTTCGTTTGCTGCGAACGCATTCAAATGCGTAAAGGTACATCGCCGCCGACCAGGTCTGCCAGTCCTGGCCCTGCGGCGTGCCGTCTTGAGCGCGAATCCACTCGTTGAAACCGAATTCCACGTCCTCAACTCTGGATGGCTTGACAAGGGCCGCCAGAGCCAGCAGCTTCCTTTCGGCAAGTTGCTGTCTTCCGGCCGCGACCAAGGCAGCGACATAGAAGCCGCACACAAATGGCCATACGCCGCCGTTATGGTATTCGCCCGGCTGGTTGTATCGCTCATACCTGGGCATCCAGTCAGGATCATCCGGTCGGATGTAAGGGAACAAATTGGGAGGCAAGTCCACGGCAAGATCTTCGCGCTCTCTGAGAGACGCACATTCGGCCTCCACCCATGCCACAAGATCCCTCGCGCGCGACGGTGAGGCAATCCCTGATAGGATGGCCAGACTGTTGCCAAGAAGGTCGAAACGCTCACTACTATAAACCTTGTATGACCATAGAGCGTAGTAGGGTTTTCGCCTGACGACAAGTCCTTCATGAACATGTCGATTCTGCCTGTCGCTTCTGACCGTAAAATGGGCCATCGCTTCCCTGAGCGTCGATGCTCGTTCGCAGTGGCCAAGAAGGCTCAGGTAGCAATATACAACCGTGTTGACAAATAAGCCGTACCCCAACACCCACTGCTCATCACGCCAGTCACTGGTTGGGGCCTGGACCACAAGGACCCGGTCGGAGGGACTTTGGTATTCCATCCAGGTCACGGCCCTGCGGACGGCCGACTCGAGGAAGTCCGGCTCGCCGGTCACTTGTCGGAAGATGCCCACTGCCATGAGGAATAGCGGTGTGCAGTCACTCGCTCCGCGGTCGTCCGGATCGTGGACCAGAGAGGGGACGTGGCCGAGTCGGCTCTGATTATGCGCTGCCGCCTCCAGGGCTTTGCGAAGAGATCTCCTCAACTTCTCGTTACCGCTCGCGAGAATTCCTAAAGCCGATATCATGATATCTCGAGTATAAGGCTCGGGATATCCCCAGCCGGCCGCCCTCGGGAGTCCACGATATGGCCCGTGGGCATTATGGAGCAATACTCCAGTGGCGGCCTCTCTGGCCCTGTCAATGAGTTCTTTGTCCTTCTTTTCCAAACCTATGATATACCAAGCCTTTCTGAGATGAGCTTAATGAATTTCTTTGCAACGACGCGGTAGTCAAAATTCTCAACCACGTGTTCTCTGCCCGCCTTGCCCATTTTCGTTCGCAGGTCCGGATTATGCATCAAGTCCATCATGTAGTTCGCGATATCGTGGACGCTTGCTCGATAGTCAACCGTTCGCGGCCTTTTGAATACTACTCTGTGCTGCGATTCATATCCAGCTTCATCACCAAGAATCGCCTCTTTCATGCGAACTTCCTGCGCGACTGCTGCAAGATATGCCGTCTTGCCGTGCACGAGCGTGTCTAACATACCCATCGCCTTGATTCCTACTACGGGCTTCTCGCAGGCGTTCGCCTCGATCTGGATCATCCCGAAGCCTTCCAGGCGGGACGGCGCGGCGTAGATGTCACAGGCGGCCAGGAGGTAAGGCATGAAATTCCGGGAAACCCGGCTGGTCGTATAGACAACGTTCTTCTCGATGCCCAAATGTGTAGCCAACTGCAGATCAACGAGGTTCTGCTGTTCGGTGCGGGGCTGCGGCCAGACCTTGCAGACATACTTCCAGTCCGGAGCCTTGGGGTCGTTAATCGCCAGAGCCTGCATCACCTCCTGAGCTCCCTTGGAGGCTGCATCTCCGCCCACGGTCATGATCATTATCTGATCAGGGGCCACTCCAAGAGCTTCGCGGACCGCGACGACCTTGGGATCGGTCATCTGGCGCGGGCGGAAGGCATCCGTGTCACAGCCGACCGGCAGTACCTCGATATTCTTGCCGCTAAGGCCATCGCGTGTGTAGACCTTTTTGACCCAGTTGGAGGTCACAAGCATCAGCGGACAAGCCTCGAGGATTTCCTGATAGTTTGCCATATAGCCATCTGCGACGAGCCAGGGCACTACCTTGAGCCCGTATCGTTGCGGGTGGAGCACCAGATGGGGACAATGGCCCCAGTATCCGACACCTACAACAACATCAGGCTCGAACCACCTGTAGTACCACTCTTTCTCTTGCGCTGACTCAAAATTGACCGAACAGACGTCTACTCCGAGTTCCTCAAGCCCCTTGTGAAGCAGGCTGCCCTGCGTGGCAAGTCCTGCCGGGGAAGGCGGATAGTCATAAAGTACCAATACTTTCATTCCAAATTCTCCTGAAACCTGCAGAACTGGCTCAGTTCTGCTTCGTGCCCCCAAACTGCAGGAAAGCTTCCTCTCTCGGGGTCGTCCTGGCCTCGAAGCTGCCCGGAGCAAAGCCATATATGTCAGTGATTACATCGTACTTGCGCTGCCAGATCTGCTGCGGCAACTTTATTGCCAAGTCGGCATCCTTTACTGCTGTTGGCAGGTACTCGCCTCCGCCATCTTCATACGCGAATGTGAACAGTCTCTCACAGTGCAATCTGCCGCCTCTGCGGAGGGCCAGAACGGCTCTGCCAACCTCCTCGTGTCTGAGGTGTCGAGTGTACTCTCCTCCGATGCTGTGCGTGAAGATCAAATCAAAACGCTTCGAAGACAGCAGCTCCAGTATGCAATCCTGAACCTCCAGGCTGGACAGCGGAATCTGGTCCGGTTCGTCGTCTAAATCACCCATGGCACCGCTGGCCCCGAATCTCTTCAGGGCCTCGAAGAACTTCGGTGCACGATCAGCGTCACTCTTTCTACAAAGGGTGACGACCGTCCACTGGCAATCCAGATGCATCAGCATGGTACCGCCCACCCATAGCGTTTCATCGTCAGGATGTGCTACAATGACAGCACATTTTCCAGCAATCAACATTTGCCCAATTCCCTATTATGCTTCTTATACCGTCCCTGGACGATTCGGTCAATTCAGGATTACTGGGGCTGACATCCGGCAATGTATGGCCGCGCAGAGCTATGAGCAGCAGCCAATCCCGAACACAGTCGATCAGCCTGAATCCCTTGCACCGGCGTTTTGATCTGTGTCGATTAACTGCGATTCTCTGTATAGGATACCCCGCTCGCTAAGGCTGGCGCAGTGGACACAATAGCGAGTCCAGGGAATCGCCCGAAGTCTCGCCCTGGGAATGAACTGTCCATCGCCCTCGCAGACACCGTATGTGCCACTTTGAATTCTCGCCAGAGCTTGTTCGATTTCTGCGAGCAGACCCCTTTCGCTGCCGACCAGACCCAGAGTATTTTCCAGTTCGTAGTTGTCCGCACTGAGGTCTGCCAGATCACAGGGCTGAAGCAATGGACTTATATCAGACCTGCGCAGTGCCTCGTTTTCCATGTAGATTACATTGCCCAGTATTTCTCTCTGCTTTGCCAGTAGAACGATCCTGAACCTTCTCAGGTCGGTAGGGGTCGGTTGAGAAGAATTAGTCTGCTTGTATCCCATGTTCACTTTCCCTGTCTTTTGACGATAAGATTAATGATACTTCTCCTATGCCCTCACCGGTCACCAATGGGGCTACCGTCCCGATCCTATCCAGAACCGCATCACCCCAGTCTTCTTTTCGGCTGCTGAACTCGGATCAACACTGCAGCTACAGGGATATAGTCGGACCACGCCGTCGTCATTTGGTTTGCAGTGACCGAGGTTCTCCACGCCGATGGGCGCTTACGAACCCTTGAACTCAACCTTGACAGGTTTGGCTTTCTCGCTTTTTGGCAGAGTCAAGGCTTTTCGAAAATATCCATCGTGTCTCAGTATGACTTCGACTGCCTTACCTTTTTGGTCTTTTATCAGCGTCCATCGTGGGTCTCTTCTCGGCCGCCCCTTTTGCCTTTAAGTGTGATTTGTTTTTGTTCCTACGTGCCATTCGATTTTCCTTTCCAACTACGAGTCGCCGAATTATCAGTTCGTCCTCATCTGCCCTTCTCGAAGCAACCGTTATGCCAAAGCGAAGGCTATCGATCTAACCTGCCGTAAGTGACTACATTACAATTCTTTAGAAATCTCGCCTCTTCTCTTGCTGTGGTGAAGACTCCAGTATTCAGGATCCAATCGGAGATAGACCCCCGAAAAATTGATGTGCGCGCTGCTGAATCTGGACTTAGTGGGGCAGTTTGCGAAGTGCCGCAGCTGCCGATGCTTGTGGGCAGCAGGGAGATTCCTCGCACGAGAGTCGGCAGGCTCCTGAGAGTTGTTCGTAAGGTCACCCCAGAGTGGCCGGCACATTGCTCAATGGAGGAAGGCTTGACAAATCAGTCTCTTCAGTAAAGTCACCAGATTGTCCGAAGCTGAATCGACTCAGCCAACGAGAGCGATTCTCTATCCATGGCAGTCTGGTCTATTTCGACTCGGGATCACAGTAGGCTCGATCGCCGCTGCCTGTCTGCCTTGGCTTTGGAGCAACAACTTCATCCAATTTGCAGCGGCCGTTTGACTTGCCCCTGTCCAGTTTCGCCCCGGCGCGAAAGAACTCACAAGCTACTGCCCAGGGGATCCTGGGGGCTCCCCCCAAGGTACATTCAGATTCGTAGCATTGACAACGGCCGTAGACGTCGCTTTCGGCATATTTGAAGTGTTCGCAAAACTGACATGCCTGTCTCATATCTCAGATTCCAATTAACCACATGCACTCCTTGCAGGGTGAGCGAGCCCGGCAACAACACAGGTTTTCAGTCCGCCTGGAGTCGGCCGATTGCTTGTATGCGTAGACTTTGGACTGTCACTTGATCCACCGGTCTTCTCTCCACATAGATCCGCGGTCTCAACCTGATCATTTCGGTAACCAACGGCGAGGCCAAACTTGTGCCCACTGACAGGCCATCCCACGCATCTGCCGACTGCAAAGAAACAGAGGATTGGCAGCTTGTTAGTAATCGTCATCCTGCCCGTAGATACCGCCAGTGAAATCATCCTGCTCAATAGCCGGCATTTTGGTTTTGAGCTCCACAACGGCTATCGGCAGGATGTGCCACCTCATCTCAACAGGCGATGATATGCCTGCCTCGTCCAGCAGCCTTACCTGTGCCTCATAGGTCAAATCTTCAAACATTATCTTCATTCTCAAACCTCTCTTGGCACGTGAAGTATTGCATTCACTCGCCTGGATCTGTTGTTACCCATGGCGATCCCTAGGAGCAACCGCCGTGCCATTCACAGGGTATTTTCTCGTTGCTCACCATAAGCACCGTCTATAGAATAGCTTATTGGCCGGAGCTTTCTCCATGTGGGCCCTGATGGCTTAGCCCTTGAAATGGCCGGCAGTCGATACCCGAAAAAATCGGGTCTCTGCCACCGAAAACTGATAATAGTTATAGGTTGGTTTACCCAATGCTCCTACATATTCTCACAGCGACAGAAGAACCGGAACTCAACTGCAGGTTACGCGACTTTCTGACGAGAAACGATACAGTCGTCGAATCACTTGAACAGCCTAGAGCCTTCTGGAAGGATCTCGGGCAGAAAGCATGTGACTTGATCCTTGTCAGTCGTGCCCTTGTTACGAACCAGGCCCTTGGCCGAATTCAAGATCTGCGAACCTCGTCTGATATTCCGGCAATTGTCGTACTGACCGAATTCGAGGATGAGAAGGATCGAGCCGAACTTGTTGCCGCAGGCTGTGAGGCGGTCCTGAACGTAGACCTTCCATTTGCCAAGCTTGGGCGAGCACTGAGAGCCATTGTCGAACGGAGGGCCAAGACGGCCGCCGACGTGGTATCGATCCCGCTGCAACAGCCCTACGCCCAGATAACCGACTTTGTCGCCAAGAGCGGCGCGATGAACAGATTTCTCAAGCCGCTGCCTCGAATAGCAGCGAGCGGCTCATCCATTCTGATACTCGGCGAGACAGGCGTGGGCAAAGAGCGGCTGGCTCATGTGCTGCACGCTGAGAGCCCCCGCTCTCAAGGCCCCTTCGTCGCAGTCCATTGTGGCGCGCTGCCGGAGTCTCTTATGGAGAGCGAGCTGTTTGGGCACGAGCAGGGAGCATTCACAGGCGCCACCAAGGCTCGGCGGGGTTGCTTCGAATTGGCGCATCAGGGCACGCTTTTCCTGGATGAGATAGGTGAGATGCCTCTGCATCTGCAGAGCAAGCTTCTGCGAGTGCTCGAAAACAAAGAAATCCGACGTGTCGGAGGAGAGAAGTTGATCACGGTGGACGTCAGGGTCCTGGCTGCAACGAACAGAGATCTCGAGGAGGAAGTCGGCGCTGGTCGGTTTCGCCGGGATTTGTATTATCGATTGAATGTGGTGTCCCTGAAGATGCCGCCCTTGAGAGAGCGAATGGAAGATATTCCGGATCTCATTGACAGCTATGTAGAGCACTTGGGCTCGAGAATAGGCTGCGCGGTCTCAGGCGTAAGCGACAGCGCGCTGGAGGCATTGTGCGGTTATTCCTGGCCCGGCAACGTGCGCGAGTTGATAAACGTACTTGAGAGAGCAATGCTGCTTTGTGAGAACGATGCGATCACAACAGATGATCTGCCTGCGGCCATTAGCGGACATGAAGGATTGTCTATACGGGAGCTGTCTCACGATCCTGAGGTCTTCCCTGAGGAACTGGCGCAGAAACCACTGAAGGAGGCTCGCAGGGAAGTCCTGGAACAGTTCGAGAAAGGGTATCTGACGAGACTACTGGCCTCTACGAACGGCCGCGTGGGTGAAGCCGCAAACCAAGCAGGTATAGATTCGCGAACACTGTTTGACAAGATGAAGTATTATGGCTTGGACAAGAAAAGCTTCAGAGCCTAGCCATGAATCCGCCTTGAGCATGATGCCGTGATGCGAATGGCTGGATCTACTAGTACTCTACTTGTCGCAGAAGCTTTTCGGGTGCCAGGTTCTGATTGCTGCGAAGGCGTGCCTCGCCATGCGCTGCAAGCCACCAACCCCTGACTCCATAACTCCTTTTACATGAATCCCTTATGACACACACCGTATGCCCGGCAGCTCTCATGGCACAGCTTTTGCTCCTTTAAGAGCGCCGATTTCTGCAATGGCGCCGACTTATGAGGTGGTGCGGTTCTGGGTAGCATTAAGAGTGTGCTTGGCAAGAACGAGTGATATGAATCTCTTTGGTTGTGCAAAGCAATTGACACTGATTGTACAAACCTGAGGTTGTCGCTCGGCAGGACTGTCAGGTCGTGGCGGGCACGATGCCGTCAAAGACCTGGTCCAATGGATCCAAGGAACGGCAGATGCTTCGCAAACTGGGTGAACAACTTTACGTCATCAACCATATTCGCAGCCTGTTCGCGCAGAGAAATGATACTCTTAGGGCCACGAATTGGGATTGTGTACTTAGGGATGACCGTCTGACCGTGGTCAGATCTTTCTTGAAAGAGCCAACTGACCTGCTGATTATGCATGCCCTTCTGGATTGTGAGCAGATCCCTTCCTGGTATGCGACATACGTTGCTGTAACCAGGAACTGGCCCTTGATATCGAAGGCAGAAATTGCAGCATAGACCAAACGTCTCTGAAGGGATTAGCCCCACGAACAAAATCTAATGCCAGATAAAGACCAGTCAATGGCTATGTGTCGCCCGGCGCTTGTTATCCGGTTCTTGTAGGCCGGGCGGCACAGCCAGCTTTGTGAGTTCAGAGGGCAAGAAACATAGGATACTAAAAGATGAGATACTTTAGAAACTCGCACCGCTTGGGGCTCCTGCCGCTACTTGTTTGTGCCTTTCTTCTGGTTGGTTGTGAGGACGAGGAGAAGAAGAAGGCCATCGAGGAAGCCGGGCAATCAAGGGAATTGCTGAAAAGAGTAGAGGCGAAGCTGACACGAGCCCAGAAAGAAATCGCCGACCTCCAGGAGCTGCTTTACGCAGTCACGGATCAACGTGATAAGCTTGACGTCCAGACCAAGCAACTTATAGAAGATCAGGGAAAGGAGCTTGCCACTGCCCAAGAGGCAAGGCAGGGCATTGGAAGTCTCACCACACGCTCAACTGTGCAAGCCGAGGATATGGCCACGCTTCAGAGCCAGATTGACGAGCTGACGTCGATCATACAATCGCAGGAAAAGGCCATCGCAGAGCAGGAAGCTATCATCGCTGAATTGCTTAAGACCATTGAAATTCAGCAGCAGTCCGTCGAGGAACAACAAGCAGATCAACAAGAGCACGAAGACGTCAATGAATCCGATTTGGATTGATCAGCCTTCTCAACAATCGCAGCGGATTTGGTCTTCTTAGAGATTTGCAGTGGTTGCAGCTGGTTCTCACGACGAGAAGCCGTGGGCAGTAGGCGAGATTTTCTTGGGCCGGGCAGTTAACGGGCGGTTGCAGTCATCTGCAGGAATTCCCAGAGCCGGATCTAGCGTGAAGGTTCTTTAAGGAAGTTCTTAAGTGCGCTCGGGCTCCCGAATGCTACAGAAGCAACAGGTGCCCAAAACCCGGAAGAACAGCCGATTTCCCACATTACCCTTGGGCCAGGTACGGCTTACTGTTGCCTTGGCCTCCCTCAGCTTGTCAGAATGCTTGATAACGCGCCGACATCCACCTCGGCACTGTTGAACACCGGGATATCGGTGAACTCTGAGAGTTCTCTGATAAGCAAAGGAGAACTCGAGCACACGCCGGAGAGCAAATCCGGCACCAAATTGAACTCCTGTGCCAGAATGCTCAGGCCGCCAATTGCTCCAAAGGCATCGCTGGCACAAAAGACAAGCTTGTGAATCCTCTCGCGAACATGTGGAGAGTTCAGCAGCATAGCGGTCTCGCGTTGCATAACTCCATCCGCGAACTCCACTACCCAGAAATTGTTCGGATTATTGGCAAATTTGAGATCCAATTGATTGAAGACAGCCAACAGATCCTCCTCAGGCAGCATGTAGGTTGAAGGATGGCCAAGATACGTGAAATCGGCATATGGATGAGCTCCCGCATCGTTCATGTGAAGGATATCCTTGAGACTTGCCGTCCCAGTCACCTTGGCGGCCCTTACCCTGTGTCCCAAAGAGCTCAGAGCCCAACAACATGCTGCCGCGGCCATACTCTTGCCGGAGTTCATAGAGGAGCCGCAGATCAGAATCATTGGCGACCTAGGTTGTTTCTTCACGGTCTTACTGGGCGCAATGAGGGAAAAATCTCGTGTGTTCAGTACCTTTCCATCGGCCTCGCTATAAACGTATCCCAGAACTCGAACTTTGGTCGGGTCCTTGACGAGCGTGTTCTTTGTCTCAACCAGGCCGACCATGCCGGAGCGGGCCAGAAGATCAAGTTCGTCCATCATCCTGTCGGGTATCCGGCCTTCGTAATAGTCCGGCGCATATCTGTTGCCGAACACAAAAACCGCTCTGGTTCCATCGTGTATCCGATGGATACGGCCGGAAGCATTCTCCAGAGACGAGTGCTCTCCGATGCGACTGACCACTCCGTAGACAACGTCTCCCGGCTGAGGGGGTTTATCGGAAAGCCTGTAGCGCTTTATCCGACTCAGCTTAACGGTGAAGGCCGCACTTGGAAGAATGAAACCCCGCGGTATTCTCTTAGCACCTTGGGGCTCAACTTCCCACTTGGACGCATGGGTTGCAGCCCTGAATTCTTTACTCATTATTGTCCGATCCCTCGAAAGAATCCTCGCTTCTTAGAAGGCCCATCTGAGCCAACCTGGCGCATTTGGCACAGTATCGCGTCCATGGAACCGTCTCCAACCGACTCTTCGCAATCAATTCCCCGTCTCCATCACATATGCCGTAGGTGCCGGCATCGATCCTGGCCAGGGCATCTGCGATGCTCGCTAGAAGCCTTTTACCCCCATGCTTGAACCGGTTCACCTTGTCGCAGCCAAGGCCACCCCCGCCAGAATCCACCGTGTGGTCCGGCGTGTCCGACAACTCTGCGGGCATACGACGGGACTTGTCTGGCTCGGAAAACGACGCGTCCTGCAAAACTTCGTTCTGTTTGGCCAGGAGGAGTCTCCTGAACTTCTTCAGCTTCTTTGCACTGATGTCGCCCTTGTTCATAATAGACATTCCCCTGGACAAAACATTCTCGCGTGGATTAGGTGTGTCTTTTCGCCGTCGCGGAACCTGGAATGCATAGCCAATCTCACTCATGTCTTTCTACAGCCCATGAGCACAGAAATGCGCTCGTATAAACGCCTCGCCCGACCCTGCATAACAGTCAGTCGAGCGAGGCAGTGACCGCTTGCGTTTCTCAACACACAGCGGGTCACCCGCCAAGTCTTGTCCTCTCTCCGATCAGATCTGTGCTCCTGCCAGCGATAATATGTCTGCATCGCTTGGCATGAAACCTCGCGGCCCGCCCATTTTTCCGATGACCGCCTTGTCCATCACCGGATCTGAGGGAACACCTATACCCTGCGTAACGGGCACCGGAATCTCGTCGGCAGTCAACCACCGCGATAGCTGTGCCACACTCAGGACCGACCCGGTTGGTCACTGCTCGATCTGGACTCGCAAGCAGGCCACCTTTTCTGGCTAATGCGGCAATTGCTTTTAGCGGCATATTTTTCGTCCTGTACGAAAGTCTATTTCACCTTCGCGGCAAGAATATCTTTGACCTATCTATATCGAGGTCAGCACTCATGGTGGAACGGAGACGATGGCAGCTGACCGGGATTGATTCCTGGACCTTTCATGCCAGACATGTTCATCTTTCTCCAGCACCATTACGTCACGATTCTAACGCTGCAATGAGGTTTTTGGCCTCTGTGGAGCAAAAAGAGCAAAACCCATGCCTGTCCTGTAAGAAGATGACTGGAGTATTCATATATCCTTTCGGCCCACAGACTTAGGTATATCCCAACCATTCTTGGGCACTGCTAATCGAAAGCGAAGTATGGACAATAGCAACACGTTTTGCGAAAACCGGAATTGCGATTCCGTTCTTTTCGGGTCTCAACCTCCGGTTCTCACATCTGAGATAGGAAACAGCATACTGTGCCTGACTCTCGCCGCATCCGATAGGTCATTCTCTTGCAGTCATTTGCGATTTCCCATTCAGACTGTTTGCGATCCTGGCACGTGCGTTGTTCCTTGACCTGTGAAGCAACGCTCCGGAGTATTCGCAGGCGTCGCTTCTAATGGGCAGATCGCGTGCCCTCGTTTCGCAAGCGACAACAAGAAATCAACAATGATCGGGTGCTACCAGATCAGAAATACTCGGTGCTGGTCCTTCTCTGGGCCTTTGGCCTGTGGAAAATGGCCAATATGAGTCTATGGGTGGCGCCGACATCCATGGCGGCTGTGGTTCAAACAACAAGAGGAAAAGGTTAGTCATGTACGGAATATGTGATGTGCCGGGATGCAAAGGAGTTGTAAGCCTTGGTTGGCGACCCCTGACCGAACAGCACGGCCGTCAGGTCTGCGAGGAACACTGGCGCAGACACAAAGATCCACAGGACGGTTTTGACCTTTTTAAGGTGTTCAGCTTTAAGAAGTCCGCCAGGCCGAGCAGATTGACAGCGAATGAAGACGTTGCGTAGCACGTGGGGCCGGGCACGTCTGTCCGAGCAGAGTCTCTAATCGCAGGGCGCAACCGAATGGGACTGGAAGCGAAAGAAACGATCTTTTGCAGAAAGTGTTGTCGCGCCAACAAGAGCAGTTTTTCACTAAACCGGAATTCTGCCTCCGTTGTTTTCGGGTTCTGCATTCCGAATCTGTGTTTATGCGCGGAAGCTGTTTTGAATGTCTTGCGTGCTTGAGTTTTTCTAAGTCCTGAATCTGAACTCCTTTACGATCACCAGTCATGACTGTCCGCCATCCTGGCACGTGCGTTGTTGGATAGACTGATCGCCCGACCCGCCTGTGGCGGGCGGCAGCAGGATTAAGTCTAAACCTTGAAAGGAGATTGACGATGGCACGCAAGAAGACTGTGAAACCCAAGGCCAAAGCGAAACTCTCTGTGAAGAACTCTCAGGCCCAGAACGTCGGCAGACCTCCGAAAAGATGAAGTGACCTCGGGGGTTGCAGGCGAGCAATGGCGGCCTGCGCCACAGAGCGTCTGATTGGATCCCGCCTCATTTACGAGATTCTGCCCGACCGAGGGAAAGAGCCATGACATTATGTATGTAAGGGAAGAACTAGTAGTCGGGCTGCTGGCGTTCATTGTAGCATTTGTGTGTTGGATATTGACAGCCTCAGATGAAAGCAAGAGCTGCTCGAGGAGATTGCCCAGGCGATCAGGTTCAAATCAAAGACCAAAGGATGTTGAAGATAGTATATAACACGGCAATTGGCTTGTGAAAGCTGAAAAATATGTCTACAAAGAGTGCCACCTTTTCGAATGGACCACAGTGGGTGGCGGCGCATATGAACTAGCCGTTCTTCTTGGGGCCACGCTAGTGCGCGGCTTTTCCATTGTCAAGACAGCCAAGAGCCCATGTCCTCTGCGAATCGTAATTCACAATTCGAGCAGTGAGGGAGAATTGCCATGAAAGAAAGAACTGAAGCTATTGACACCAAATCACCGCAAAAGCTCAAGGAGACATCCAAAACGGCCAAGTCGCTTGGGCCAGTCTCCAATCTCGAAGAACACGTTCAGCCAGATTGGTGGCGGCGTATCTTCAATTCGCTTTATCTCAAGACCGATGGAGACGTCGTTGATGATCCGGGGGTCACCTCCAGAGAGGTTGATGTGTTCTCCGAAATAGTCCATCTCTCTCCGGATGACCGGATTCTGGATTTGTGCTGCGGGCAGGGGCGCATATCCCTTGAGCTGGCCCGGCGAGGATTCGATAACGTTGAGGGGCTCGACCGCTCCCGGTACTTGATCCAGAAGGCAAAAGCCGAAAGCAGGAAGGAAGGTCTGAGCATCAGGTTCAAGGAAGGAGATGCTCGGAAGCTGCCGTACCAGACGGACACATTCGATGTTGTCATGATTCTTGGCAACAGTTTCGGCTATTTCGAGACTCCTCAGGACGATGTAGGAGTTCTGAAGGAAGTCTTCAGGGTAATGAAGCCGTGGGGAAGGATTCTCATAGACGTTGCTGATGGAGAGTATTTGCGAAAGCGATTCCAGCCGAGATCCTGGGAGTGGATTGACAAGAACTATTTCGTTTGCAGGGAACGCTGTCTTTCACTGGACAAAAACCGTCTTATCTCCAGAGAGGTCATCACCCACGTTCAAAAGGGGGTGATTGCTGACCAGTTTTACGCGGAACGACTCTATACAGGTAAGGACATGCACAAATTGCTGGGCTTGGCCAACTTTACGGACTTGTCAATACACGGAAAGATCTTTGGCGACTCACGTCGCAACCAAGACCTGGGGATGATGGAGAGACGAATTACAGTCACCGGAGTGGTCAAGAAGGACTGGACCCTTATAAAGAGAAAAGAGTCAAGCCACAATCTGGTCGTGATCCTTGGGGACCCAACGAAACCAGATTCTCTGAAGCCACTGTGTGTTTTTGATGACGATGACTTCTACACAATTGATCAGCTCAAAGACGCGTTACGCAGTCTGAACAAGTACAACATTACTTACCTCAATAATCATGACGGTCTGTACAGCGACCTCGTGAAGCTGAAAAGCAAGACACAGTTTGTCTTTAATCTCTGTGACGAAGGCTACTGCAATGATGCCAGGAAGGAACTGCACATACCCTCTCTGCTCGAGATGGTGGGCTTGGCATACACGGGCGGCGGACCGCAGTGCCTCGCTTTCTGCTATGACAAGTCGCTGGTTCGTGGAATTGGCAAGGAAATGCAGATCCCCGTGCCTGAGGCAGTGTTCATAAAACCCGGCGACGACGTTTTTGAGCTGCCATTTGGCTTCCCCGTCCTTGTCAAACCGAACTTCGGCGATTCCAGCTTTGGAATAACGACACGAAGTGTCGCCAGTACTATTGAACAGGTCGTCAATGCCATTTCCGAGATACGAGAGAAATTCGGGTACGACAAGCCTATCCTGGTTGAGGAATTTCTCACCGGCAAGGATTTTACCGTCGGAATCATCGGCAACCTTCCTGACGCCTATACGGTGCTGCCGATTATTGAGGAGGACTATTCAGCGCTGCCTCCGGGACTTCCAAGGCTTTGCGGCTATGAAGCCAAATGGCTGCCGGATTCGCCATATTGGAACCTGAAGTCCATACCGGCCGACTTGCCTGATGAGATGGAGAAATTTGTTGTCGAGTGCTGCCTGAAACTCTTTGACAGACTTGAGTGCAGGGACTATTGCCGGTTTGACTGGCGCATTGATTCAGAAGGTTGCCCCAAGATTCTTGAGGTCAACCCCAATCCAGGATGGTGTTGGGATGGACACCTCGCAAAGATGTCCAAGATTGCCGACATGTCCTACTCACAAATGCTCGGTGCTATTCTCAACGCAGCAGAAGAACGTCTGGGCATCAGGCTCGCAGATGACGAACCATTGCAGAGAGACCTACCGGCGTCAGGTAAGAATGTCGCCGTCGAGCTTCAAGCAGCAAAATGAGTAGCTCGTTTCGCGAGTCTCGACGTAATACAGAAGCAAAATGCATGGCCTCTGTAATAGAGAGCAGGACAAGTGAAGGCCCGTAGAGACGGCAAGACGACCCAGAAAGTGAAGTACCCGTTTTTTCAAGACACTTGGCGGTTTCGATTCGTGCCGGCAACGGTTACCCTCCATCTCGGTCGAAAGCGCTGACAAAGGTTCAGTCGTCTGGCCGAACGGGTGTATGCACGGAGCCGAGGTGACCGGCATCGTGATGATTCAGCATGACTTCAAGAGAATTCATATACAATATCTTCTGCGTGGTGCCATCTGCGTTTCCCTATGACAAATCCCATCGGCTTCTAAACGGGCCCTCGCAACATCGCGCCCAATCGGGAGGATCTTGATCGATGCTCCCCGGTAGCATAGATGGCCCTCTGGCCGATAGGATCGCCGACAAGATTCTGAGTAGGATCAGACAAGTAATCCGAGTCCGGTCTTGGACCTTGACCATGACTGGATAGAACATATCCCTTCCCGTGCAAACTTTTAGACTACTGTCCTGACAGTCGTCACAGGCAGGTTCTCATTCTGGCTCTGAGTATATGACCTTTGGTCAAGCGGACCGACAAGACGCACGACTGAGCCATTCTCCTGCGTTGAGATCCCGACTTTGTCGGACTAACAGTCTCAGGAGAATAGTCTCAGGAGAATTTTGTTGACTTAGTGTCGATTATTGCCGAATCTATGCAAGAAATCCCTGTTGCGGTTTGTAGAGGATGTTGTTTGCTTGGATTAAATCGGCATGAGAACTTATGGCCCGGTCAATTGATACAACAAAGCCCAAGACAACCGGCTCGTCGAGCCTGGCGCTAAAGCGCGGGCGCAGGTTGGGCAAATACCGGCTGGCCAAATATCTGGGCGAAGGCGGCAGTTGCGAGGTCTGGAAGGCCCGCGACAGCGTCGAGGGGATCTGGGTCGCCCTGAAGATTCCGCTGGCCGACGCGCATGGCAAGCGCGACAACCAGGCCCTGCTCCGCGAAATCAGGCTGGTCGCTCAACTGCGGCATCCACACATCATGCCAGTCAAGAACGCCGACATCATCGGCGAGCACGCTGTGCTGGCGACCGAACTGTCGGTCGGCACGCTCGATGACTGTTCGAGGCCCATGTCCGTGCGAAGGATCCTTTCAATTGCGGCCCAGGTCCTCGACGGCCTGGCTTACGCCCACCGCAAACGAATGGTTCATTGCGACGTCACACCGGGCAATATCTTTCTTTTCCCCAATGGCCGCGCCGCGCTCGGCGATTTCGGCATCGGCCTGCAAGTCAAGGGCCGGATGAGGACCGTCGATGATTTCGGCACGCCCGGTTACGTTGCTCCCGAGCAGGCTTACGGCAGACCGACGTATCGCAGCGATTGTTTCGCCGTCGGTCTGATCCTATACGAGTACATAACCGGCGTTCTGCCGAGGTGGCCCTTCCGGTGGCCTCCTCGAGGCCACAGGCGGCTGCGCGAAAGAACCAGCCTGGCGTTCTTCGCCTTTATCAAGCAGGCCTTCATGATCGATCCGTCTAAGCGATTCGCAAACGCCGAGAAGATGCGCTCGGCCTTGCTCGCGGCGATTCCGAGAAATCTCAAGCTCGACGCCGTTGTCAGACCGACCGGCACTAAGAGACTTGACTGGCTGAAGTTGCGCCGCGGCGCTTTCATCAAGCGATATCGCGCCGTCGTGCCGATCATTTTCCGCTGCGCCGATTGCGGCGAGCCAATTGCCGAGAGCATGTCGATCTGCCCATGGTGCGGCAGCAACCGCAATCGTTTCGATAACGATACGCCGTTCAGCCATGTTTGCACGCGCTGTCACAAGGGCGTTCTGCCCGAGTGGCGGTTCTGTCCGTGGTGTTTCGGGCCGGGTTTCGCGTCGCCGGCTACCACTGCCAAGGCGGCCGCGCGATACCATAGCCGCTGCAAACATTGTGACGGAAAGCTCATGCGTTTCATGCGTTATTGCCCCTGGTGTCGCCGCAAGATCCGCCGGCCGTGGCAGGTCCGGCCATTCCCGGAAATCTGTACGAGCTGCGGCTGGTCGGTGGATTCAACCTTCTGGAATCATTGTCCCTGGTGTAAACACAGCCTTGTCTGAGAAACCACAAAACGACAGCCGAATAACAGAACCACCGCAGATCGCCGTGCGCCCGTCCGGCCCCTTTCGCTGGGCCGCCGAGACAGATCCCGGCATGTCACGTCCAGAGAACGAGGACGCGTTTCTGGCCGATCCTGAGACCGGCCTGTTCGTCGTATCCGACGGCATGGGCGGCCATCGCGGCGGGGCCATCGCCTCAGGCATTATCAGCGAAGATCTGCCCGTAATGATCGAAAACGCGCTCGACAGACTCAAGGTCGGCACCACTCGAACGATCAGGTCTCTGCTCAAAAAGGCGATAGCCGAGCAGAGCCGACAGTTGCAGCTCGAAGGGACCAGTGAGAGCGGTTACGAGGACATGGGGGCAACACTGGTGATCGCCCTACTCAGAAAGGGACGTTGTTTCATCGCCAACGTGGGCGACAGCCGGGCGTACAGGCTGCGGGCAGGCCGGTTCATGCAACTGACCCGGGACCACTCGGTGGTCTCGGAGCTGATCGAACGCGGCCACATCACACCTGAGGAGGCACCCGACCACGTCGCCAGCGGCCAGCTGACTCGATATATCGGGATGCCGGAGAAAGTCCGTTCCCATGTCCGTTCGTTCGCTGTCAAGAAGGGTGATCGCATCCTGCTCTGCACCGACGGCCTGACCGACATGGTCGGCGACCGGGACATCGCCGGCGTTCTCAAGGCCGAGGCCGATCCTCAGACCGCCTGCAGGTCGCTCGTAGCCGCGGCCAACCGCGCCGGCGGCCACGACAACATCACTGCACTTGTAATCGACTGGGCAGGCTCGGGGTAGGGCCAAGGTTCTCAGAGAACCACTTTCTCAACGGCTCGGGTACCCTGCCCTTTCGCGTTGTGCGGCTACCGCTCTGGCGCGCCCGCACCTCAGCCATTGCAAGCGTCGTGAACACTGAGGCGCATGCCTCATTGGGATGGTAGATGTTGCCGGTCGTCGGGAACATCTCGATGTATTCGGACACCTCGTGCAGATTCTGATAGGCGGGCCTTCCGTCGGCATCGAGGTTGGGGGCGAAGCGCCCGTCGCCACCGACAAGCTCAACCGCGATCGTGCGAAAGTCCTGCGGCATCCGCTTGAGATGCTCGCCCTCGGCAAAAACCAGCAGCGGCAATATGTAGCGTCGGTCCGCAGCCGATCCAATGGGAAACACCCAGCAGCAATCGGGCCCATCCGGGTTAACCAGGTGATGCTTCTCGAGCCACGGGCAGCCCGAGATTTCCTCGGCCTCGATGAATCCCCAGATCCCCGTATACAGCGAATCGAACATGGCTTGGTTCGCGCGCTGAAAGACGTGCACCTGCTCGTGTATCAACAAGCTGGCAAGTGACATGACCGCCTTCTCCGGCGCCGTCTTGTACCGTGAGGCAAAGCGCCTGCATACGCCCTCACAAAGCACAATGTGCCCGGCCTGGGTGTGGGGCAGTCCGCCCATGATCGTGTTCGAAACCTTGAGAAAGCTCCACGGCGTCTCGGCAAAGCGCGGATACTTCTCGCTGAGAGCCCTGTGCAGCTTCTCGACACAGAAACGGAGGGCTTGCTTTTCATCGTCGGCGAACTGACGTACACCCGCCTGATAGCGCGTCCGGCACTCCGCTCGCTGATCTTCAAGTGTATCTCCGGTGATTGGCGAGCCGGTCTTGGCCGACATTTCCATCGGCTGCAATTGACCGAAGTAGGAATCGAGCGACTCATCCATGATCGCGGCTTTGCCCGCTTCGATATCCAGAAACGTCACGGATATTGCCGGCGCCGACTCGTGCGAAACAACCTTCTCGGCGCTGAAGATGCAGTTGCAGAGGTACAGAGACACGACAAACGTCGATAGTAGAGTTGTTCTTGCGTTGACCATGGCGTCTCCTAAGCGAGCATGTTATCTCCGAAAGATAGTGAATTTGACCGTCTTTGCCCGGAGAAGTCAATCCTTGGACCATCGCAGAGTGGGCCATCGCAGAGTTTTCAATTGTGCTCGGCAGGACATTGCTGTATTGTGTTGGCCGAGACAGAAAGGGAGAATCATGGAGAATACGGAAAAATATGAGAGCTTTCCGGCGTCGATGGTCATGCCGGCCGTTGTTGTTTCGATATCCATTTATGCCGTTGGCGCTTACATTCTGGCAGATCTGGCGGTCTG
>LJTR01000169.1 GCA_001303465.1 Phycisphaerae bacterium SG8_4 | reverse complement strand
GCCGCTTACGATCTCGACGAAGATATCGTTGAACGCTCCGGTCCGTACTTCACGTTCCTCGGGAGTTCCGCCGTTCTCGATATAGCAGACCTTCCTGCCACCCCGATTAGCCACTACTTGAACCGGCACGATAACGACGTCGTGCAAATGGTCCGCGAGTATTTCGACCTTGGCCGACATTCCGGGCTTGATGATATCATGCGAGCCGTCGATGGTGACCTGGGTCGTATAGACCTTGCTGCCGGAGTCGAGCCAGCCGCGCTGCGGATCGGGCAAAGGGGCAACGCTGGTCACTTTGCCCTGGAAGGGCGTGTCCGGATGCGCCTCGACGGTGACCTTTGCTTGCTGGCCCGGCTTGACCATGTTTACCCACGCCTCGTGTACTCTCAATTGTACGCCCATGAGGTTTGAGTTTGGAATGCTGAAGATCTTCTGGCCTCTGCGAACCTGGTCTCCGACTTCTATCGGATCCTCGCGTCTTTGCTCCCAATCGGCGCTCGTGCCGTAAATCACGATCCCCGGGCTTGGGGCGCGTATAGTGCACGCGGCAATCTCGCGCCGGAGCTTCTCGACCCGCTCGGTCTGGAGATCGTATGCTGCCTTGGTGCTCTCCAGTCTTACCTCGGCCTGAGCAAGTTCGGATCGAGTCCTGGCATAAGTCCTCACAAGCTCGCGCTTCGCTTCGGAATAGTCGCTAAGGAGTTGCTTGGTCTGCTTGGGGAGGCCGTAGAGCTTGAACAAATTCAAAGCCTCGTCGGCACTTTCTTTCTGAACGCGAAAACGATCCACGTCAAGTTCGGCACTCTTTAGGTCGAGGGCCGATGCGTAGTTCGCATCATAGAGTTTCTGCGTGCCGGCCAGGACATCCGTGTATTTCTGGAATTGCCCGTCGGCAAGAAGGATATCATTCTCATATTGCTTGAGTGTCTGCAATGCTTCGCCGCCCAGACTGTTGGGCTCGCCGAGAAACTCCAGCAGTACGGACATTTCGATCGTCGCATTCGGGTCGTGCTCCACCTGAGCGGCGAGCTTTTCGGCAGCACTCTTGCCAAGGTGATTCTGAAGGTCGAGCTTGCCGAATTCGACCGCCAGTTGTGCAGCGGCGATGTCCGATTCGTTTTGTTTTAACTGGATCAGATGGGCTTCCTGAGCCTGCAGATACGATGCTTGGTCCTGCGATAATTCCGTCTTTTCTCTCGAATAGTAATCCTCGAGCTCGGACGAATTCAATTGGCAGAGAATCCTGCCGTTGTCAACATCCTCCTGAGTAATTACGGTGCCCTCGGGAACGATGCTCTCAATTTCCATGCCGCGGCCACCCACATCGCACATGATGTCCGTAGATTGCTGGGCTTTGATGTTGCCGGTCTCGATAACCGTGATAATCAACTCGTCCCTGCGGGCTGTGAACGTGGCTCTCGCGGCGCCGAGATCATCCGCCGCGGGCTTTCGCATCCATCCGGCGAGCACAAACGCCGTCGCAGCAATTGCCATGACAAGAACAATTAACCAATGCCGCCTGCCCTTACGTGCCTTCGCAACCGTGCCTTGTCGCTTGTTTCTGCCCATACTCTGTCTCTTCCCGTTATTTGCGGTCACTTCTACTCGTGAACTCTCCACATTCACGGCCCGAGAGTGTACCTTAAGCCCTGAAATGCCAATATTACTACATCGGCCCGGGAATTGCAACTATTTTCCATCTGTTCGGTTGCTCCCCGGCCTGCGGACAGCGTCCAACAACGGAATCCCGTATTCGCAGATAAATCGATGAGCCGCGATTCTTGAACCTGATGTTGGAGCTGCTCAGAAGAATAACCCGTCCAAGGCAGCCCTTTCAATAGTCGTACGGCTTCTTACCTTGCTTTATCCGGCACGCCGCTTGCATTTGGCGCATGGTGTCGGTTAGGACTTCCGCCAGTTTCGCGTCGCCCATCTCTTTCGCCTGCCCGGCTGAGATGGCCTTGCCGTAGCAGACCACAATCGAGCCGGGCGAGAACAGCTTTTTGTGTCTCGGCCAGCATTCGAAGGCCCCGTCGATCACTACCGGAATGACCGCCGCTTTGCCCCGCCTGCACAGCAGGCCAAAGCCCGGCTTAAGAGCCGTGACCCTGCCGTCGATCGAGCGCGTACCCTCTGGAAACAGACACACTCCCCTGCCTTGCTTGAGCACGTCTATGACCTTTCTCATCGCTGATATGTCCGCCTCGCCCAGCTTGAGCGGTATGGTACCGACCGAGGTAATCATTCTTCCGAACAGCCAATGGGTAAAGAGTGACTCGCGCGCAAGGAAGCTCACGCGTCTCTTGATCGGCCCACCGCAAAGCATCGGGTCAAGATAGCTCTGATGGTTGCTGATCAGCACGAAGGGGCCCTTACAGGGAATGTTCTCCCTGCCGTAAGTGCGCACGCGAAAAAACAACAGGCAGAAAAGCCGGCACAACCAGCGTGCAAACCAGAACCATCTTGCTTTCACTTGCTCTGCGAGCATCTTTCTTTCACAAGGGCCAGGAGCTTCTCCACAACCTGATCTATGCTCAGATCTGTGGTGTCGACGACAATAGCATCATCGGCGGGTTTGAGCGGTCCGACCGCCCTGCTTTCGTCGCTTCTATCTCGTTCTTCGATGGCTTTTTGTATTTGTTCGAGGCTTTGATCGTTGTCTTTGCCTCCCAGGTCTGCTTGTCTTCTCCTTGCCCTCTCGCCCGCGTCGGCTGTCAGAAAGAACTTGACGTCGGCGTCTGCAAACGCGACCGTACCCTGGTCCCTTCCCTCGGTGACTATCTTCTGCCGAGCGGCAGCGAATTGTCTCTGCATCCGCACCAATTCGGCCCGCACTGTGGGCTCGCCGGCAATATATCGCGCATTGGAGGTTACCTCGGGATCGCGTATCTGCTCGGTGACATCAGTATTGTCGATACAGACCGCCGTTTTGCCGGCCTCGGCTGAGAATTGAAATTTGCATTTCTGCACAATCTCGAGCAGCTTGCGCTGATCATTCAGATCAACGCCCGCCTGCATCGCCGCCAACGTGACTGCCCGATACATCGCGCCGGTATCGAGAAAGCTCGCGTCCAGTTTATCGGCTAGAAGCCGGGCTACGGTGCTCTTGCCGCTGGCCGCGGGACCGTCAATTGTGACTATCAAATCCGACATCTTAAACCTGGTAAGCGGTCATCGGAGTATCGGGCGACCGCTTACCGTTTAACGACCTTGACCACTATCATGCTCGTATCGTCAATCTGTTTGGCGAGTCCGACGAACCGCCTCCTGTAGCCGAGAACATCCTGTATCATCTGCTCGGCCGACTCCGAGGTGAACTTCTTTGCAGCCTCGAGCATTCTCTCCCTGCCCCACAGTTCACCGTCGAAGTTGGCTGCGTCAATCAATCCATCTGTGTAGAATAGCAGGCAGTCGCCCTCTTGTAGCTTGACGGTCCCAACTTCGTATTCGGCCTTTGGATCGACGCCGAGCACAAGTCCGCCTTTGTCCAGATCTGTGCCTTGCCCGTCCCTTATCAGGACCGTCGGTTCGTGCCCGCAATTGCAGTAGGTCAGGCTCATGTCCTCGACATCAATAGCGGCGTCAAACAACGTGATGAACTCGCCGTCCCGGCATTCGTCGCATGCCATTCTGTTGATTCTGTTAACAATCTCCCTACCGCAGTCGGCCATGTCCCGGTCCTCACAATACACCTGGAAATCTCCGATCGCGTCGGCGAAGGCCTTCAGAGCACCTCGAAACGAACTCATCATGATCGCCGCCGGGATTCCTTTGCCCATCACGTCGGCAATCGCTACCGCTATGGAGTTCTTGCCCAATTTATGGAAACTGTAAAAGTCGCCGCCGATATCAAAACAGGGGATGTATGTGGCTGCAATGTCCAGACCTGGTATCCGGGGGGCTTGTTCGGGTATCATCCTGCGCTGAATTACTCCCGCCAGCCGCATCTGTTCGGCAATTCGTGCCCCCTCGATCGCCTTTGCGTATAGCCTGGCGTTCGTTATCGCCACCGCGCACTGTGAAGCAACCGCCCGCGCAAGGCTGATGTCATCTTCGTGAAAATGCATAGGTCTGGGACTGTAGAGCCTGAGCACGCCCATGTCCCGACCCTTGAACTGCATCGCAACGGTGAGCTGGCTGACAAGCCCTTCCTTGATCGCAGCCTCTTTGTACTTGACTCTGTCGTCTACCCGCACATCGTCCAGAACGACCGCCTCGCCCGCAAAGGCGGCTTTGATTACGGTGTCATTCTTGGATACGACGCCCTTGTTGCAGTATTCTTCGCTGAGTCCGAAAGTGCTTCGCATCTTCAACTCGCCCGCTTCTTCATCCAGCAGCCTGATCGAGCATGCCTTTACCCGGACGATCTTTACGGCAGCTTCAGCCAGCTTATCCAGCACTTCCTGAAGCGAAAACTCTCCCGCGACCAGCGTGCTGAGCTGATAAATCTGCTCGTCTCTCTCTATTTGTCTCTTGGTCTTCTTCGTCATCATTAAATTACTGCTCCAAATATGCAGCATTATACCCGACTTGCAGCTCTCGGAGAACCTTTAATTGTCGCATTGCTCGCTTGCGGGATCCTGTCGCATCGATTAGCATGTTGCCGCTGTGGCGTGCAAATCAATAGTAAATAGTAAATAGTAAATTGAAGATGATTGCAAAGCACATAGTCTTTTCCGGCAGGGTTCAGGGCGTGGGCTTTCGCTTCACAGCCCAAAGGACGGCCGGCCGCCATCGGTTGACCGGCTACGTCCGCAACCTCACCGATGGCACGGTCGAGATGCTCGCCCAGGGACCGGCTCAAGATATAGACGATTGCATAAGAGATATTCAGGATTGCATGGCCGGTCACGTCAGAGAAGTCAAGACCGTAGAAGTCCCGCCGGACCCGAGATACACAGATTTCAAAATCACATTCTGAGTCGGCTATTCTCCCAGGTGGCGGATGACGCCGTGTTTGCGGGGGACTACGAGATCCGCCTTTCCGGTCGGCTCGTCCTCTTTGACTGCATAATCGACATCCATTATTTCTATGAAGTCAGCGGTGTATTCCTTCAGCACACCGCAATATTCGAATATCTTGTCGGCCTTGATCATCTCGAGCACGACTTTGTGCCCTATATATCTCTCCAGCAAGGGCTCGAAGGAAGTCCCCGCCGAGCCCATAAGCTCCTGCTTCATCTGGGAGACATATTTGTCCTGAGAAGTCAGCACCTTACCCGCCGGCGAGGCTTTCTTGGCCTGGCTGATCAGCAGATTGACGATCTCGACTACTGAGTCCCGAATAGTCCGGAAGACATTTAGTGTTCTCCTTTTCAGCCTGCGCCACGGCCCGGGATGATACGTCTGCTCGAGTTCCTTATCTCTCTCGGTCTTGTTGCGCTCGCTCAGTTGATCATGAAAACGAATCACCGCCACGATATTCGGATACTCGTATTTGTACAGAATGTAGCTTGCCTCCTGGTGCCCGTCTGCGTCTTGTTGTTTCTCGGGATAGACAAACTCCAGCCCGGTGTTCTCGACGCGCAGCTTGCCCCAGATCGTCTTGCCGGACGTATCTTCGAGCGTCACCATGTTATGCTCGAAATCCCTGAGACACTTATCCCTGCTCCTTTTCCTGACAAAAACACCGACGCCGGTAGCCAGGATAATGAAGATAATCGTGATGGCGGTATAGGGTATCTCTATTCCACCCACAGTCTGGGCAAGCATGTGTATCATCATATATCCTTCAGGGTAGCAAATCCCCGCGGGCAAAACCATAAATGGCTCCTGTGAAGCCACTTGCCCGCGCAAAAACGGGAAATTTCAATCGGGAGCACTATAAACTCCTAAACCTTGGCCAACAGAACCGTATAGTTCTTGCCGTAGAACTTGGCACATTTCGGGCAGGTCGTATAGAAGAAGTACATCTTCTCCATCTCCTTAGCCTTGGCCTTAACGTAGTCGGTCATCGCCCTGGCCCACTTGCCGGCGTCTTTGTAAGGACCCTCGAAGACCTTCGTCAGAAAGGTCCCGGATATCCTGACCATCTCCGCATCTGGAATCTCTTTCGAGACCGCGATATAGATATCGGCTCCCCAAAGCGATTTCTCATCCGACAGCAGAAGCGGCTCGGGCGCAAGAGCCTCGGCCCGCTGGATCATCTCCATATTCCTGACCATTACCTTGCCAAAGTTCAGCGGAATGTGGAAGAAGCTCCTAACTTGGTCCTTGACGAACAACTTGTCTTCAAACGTCACTTCCTTCTCGTCCCATGGCTCAGGATCAAACCTCGGGCAACAACCCGTCTGTGAATTCTCGTAAAGCTTGTCCATGATCATGACCTCACTTTCTCAAAGAACTCAGTTATCGTATACAAGATTACTTGGTTCCCGCCAGAAGTTCTTTTATGACTTCTGCCAGTCGCTTAATTCCTTCTTCAATTTCGTCTCCATCGGCATTTGAAAAATTCAGCCTCAGTGTGTTCCCGCCGCCCTCGTCGACATAGAATGCGCTGCCGGGCACAAATGCGACGTCTTCTCCGCCGGCGAGGTCAAACAAGCGCAGCGCTGAGATGCCTTCAGGCAGCGTTACCCAGAGGAACATTCCCCCCTCGGGCCTTGTAAATTCAACTTCCTCGGGGAAATACTTCTCTATGCTCGATATCATCAAGTCTCTCTGGTTCTTGTAGGCCTCTCTAATCTTGAGAATATGCTCATCAATATCGTGGTCGGCAAGGTATTGAAAGACAGTCCGCTGCGAAAGGTAATTGGAATGCAGATCGGACGCCTGCTTTGCGACGATCAGCTTCTCGGTCACATCCATCGTCGCACAAATCCATCCCAGCCTCAGTCCAGGCGCGACTATCTTTGAGAACGAACCCAGGGCGATTACATTATCCGGGAGATAACTCTTCATGGAGGGCAAATCTTCCCCGGCGAATCTCAGCTCTCCATAGGGATCATCCTCAACCAGAATCGTACTGCGACCCTTGAAGATCTCGGCGAGCTCCAGCCGCTTCTGCGCCGAATAAGTTATGCCCGAAGGGTTTTGAAAATTCACAACCGCGTGAAACAGTTTTGTCTCATTTTCATCCAGAGCCCTGTCAAGCAGAGCGGTGTCGATTCCATCGGCAAGCAGCGGCACGGCTTCGAACACCGGCTCGTAAATTGAAAATGCCTGTATCGCACCCAGATACCCCGGGCGCTCTATGACAATCCGGTCTCCTGCGTTCAGAAACACCTTGCCGATCAAGTCCAGGCCCTGCTGGGAACCGTTCGTGATCAAGATCTCATCGGGCTCTATCTGTAATCCTCTCTTCTTAGAATATCGCTCCGCAATGTACTGCCTCAAGGGCAGATAACCTTCGGTCGTACTGTACTGAAGGGCGTCGTCGCCGTCCTCGGCCAGCACCTTTGCGGTTGCTTCTGCGAGATCTTTCACCGGAAAGAGCTGCGGATTCGGCAGCCCGCCGGCGAATGATATCACCCTCGGATCGGCAGTGACTTTCAGAATTTCCCTGATGAACGATTTATGGGCGCTGGCCATTCTGTTTGCAAACATGTAATTCATGGGTAGCATCCTTTTCTAATGCTAATCTCCGCCACTAACAGCAATCGCCCAGTCGGAGCGGTACGGCGTTGTCCAGACATGCTCGGTTGCGCTGAGCATTCCGATTTTGACTTCCTTATATTCCTTCTTCGTGTCTACGGCAACTGCCGGCTGGGCGGCCGGCATCCCCGAGAGATCCATGCGAATTGACTGAGTGTTCTCTTTGTAGAAGATGAAGCACTCCTTTGACCGAGCTGCCAGTATATAGCTGCCTTCGCCCAGATGATTGGCCCTTTGCATATCCAGCCTGAAGCGACCGTTGGTGTGCCAGAACCTGTAGTGTGTCCTCAATTGCTCCGGATTAGGATACGGGTAGGGACTGTCCGGATAGAAACCAAAGAAGCCTCCCATACCGCCGGCCATAGTCTCGGCCCAGAGCAATCTCCGCGTGCCGTCCATGTCGAGCTTAAAGCCTTCGCGCTTGTAGCTGTGTCTTTCCTCATACAAGTGAGGACGGGTCAAATCGGTGTCCATGTCATCGGCAATTTCCTCGTAGTCGGCCGGTCCGTGCGCGGTTGTCGTCAGGGCGACATTTCGCCCGAATCCATCGTACGAGTTGACGTTGAAGGGCCCTTCGAGCAGATGTCCCCTCGCGCACAACAGATGTTGCCAGCCGAAATGCTTGTGCAGATACTCCGCCCAGGAATTCAACTGCTCGGTGTTCGTCCACTCATGCAGGTCGAATCCATAGCCCATCGTCCAGCCGGGTAAGGGGCCGAGCCGCGCGGCGATATATCGCTGCAGTCGTCTTTCGGTCCTTCCATTGATGCCGCCGGGAACACCTCTCGGTGTCCATCTGCGCGACTCATCGCCCCAGGCCCAGATGTGAACTCGGCCGCCGGCAGAGTGAATCGTCTTGATGATCGTCTCGAGCACTCGGAAGGCCGCAGGGTCCGGATTCTCACTGTCGTGTTTGTTGTGCTCTCTGACTCCGAACTTGAACCAGTTGTTGTTGACATGTACGAAGACAATCTCAAATCCGTTAGCCAGGGCGTGCTTCAGACAGGCGGTGGCCTTCGCCTCGACCTGCTCCAGATCGGCACCGAACTCGTCCAGAAAGGCCGGATGTTTGACCCTGCTCATATAGGCGTTGAACAGGTATCCCTGCAGATCGGCCTCATCGGTTACCTGAATTGCATATTTGTTGCCCACATGTGTCAGAAAGCCTTTGACGTTCCGATTGGGATTGGCCGCAACATTCACCGCGCCGGTGCGACCGTTAAGCTCGGGCACATTGCTTGACGTCTCGAAGGCCCACTCCCCTGCTCGGGTCCCCGTAAAGTACAAACGCCATGTATCGTCACCATCGTAGAACATTTCGGTCCTGCGCTCTTGACCGGTGCCGGCGTGTGTGAAAGTCACCGTCGCCGGAACATCAAATGGGTTTTCCGAATATGTGAGAACCTTGATACTCCACTCCATGGGCTCCCACATAACGGCCATCCGATCCCCAAAACCCCTGCTCTCACTTCCAGCGGCTGCTTCGACCAGCAAGTTAAGCGCGTGATTCTCCATCTCGGCGCTGCGGATCTTCGCGTCGTTCCAGCTTACGATCAGATCCAGGCTCGGTACAACGACCATCGCGCGCGGCCCCCCATGGCCGAAGCAGCCG
>LJTR01000123.1 GCA_001303465.1 Phycisphaerae bacterium SG8_4 | reverse complement strand
CCTTTATCATGGGCGAGAGTATTGCCGAGTTTTTCGATAGTCTGCCGGGGGACAAGCCCTTCTGCCTTTCGGTGAGTTTCAATGTTCCGCACGGGTCGCAGACCACCAGCATGTATCCGGATTATCCCGACTGGCGTCTGATGACGCGGCCGGCCAACGAGAATCCAAAACTGAGGGGCAGCCCATTCTACGATAGACTGTACCGGGACCTGGATATTCGGATACCGCCTGAGACGGCCACCGATCCCTATCGTTTCATTCCGAAATTCATCATGGACCAGGACAAAGGGCGGCGGACACAGACATACCCATATGATTACACCCGGCCCACCTGCCTCGAGCATCACATTCGCTATTATCAAACGATCACCGGCCTCGATCATGTGATCGGCGGCATGTTGGCCGAACTCGAGCGCCTGGCGTTGGCGAAGAACACGGTGATCATCTTTGCCAGCGATCACGGCCTGCTGATGGGCGAATACGGTATGGGCGGCAAGGCGCATGCCGGTGTCCAGGCACCCGAGTTCATGTCGGGCCGGAGCCTTCGGCCGCTGGTGGAGGGAAAGACTGAGAAGTGGCGCGACGAACTGTTTCTCGAGAACCTCTATACAGGGCGCGACACGCCTTTTCAGGAAGGAATCCGACGCGGCAAATGGAAATACATCCGGATGTACGACGGCAAAGTGAACTACGAGGAAGCCGACGTCGATTTTTCAAGTAGGAATCCTGATTTCGAGATGCTCTTTGATCTCGAATCCGATCCGGGCGAGATGAACAACCTTATCGAATCACACGCCGAGAGCGAAGTCTTGGCGTCGCTGCGCAGGCGTTGCGCGGCTCATTCCCGTGCCCTCAATCAGCGTCGGCAAGCTCTCAGGAAGACCGTTCAGACTGAGAGACGTTAGCTGGACGTTTGCTCGGCAAATCTCTGTCCAGCAATCTCAGAGATACGTGTTGCCACAACTACGGTGGAGGGCCAATGAATTATACAATTCGTGACAAGACATCGGATTCGCGATCAATCTGAAAGGTCGTCCGACGAAGGACTCGAACAAGCACCTCTGCCAACGCGAGCCCGAGCCGAAGCTACAGCATTGGGTCCCAGGGCGGAAGCAGAATTGCCGGGGTATCTCTGATCTTCAGAATCTCGGCCGGAACGTACTTCTTATGCACTATGATGTTGTAGACGCCATCTGCCATGATTCCGTGCTCGCTGCTCTGGTCGTAACTGACGTCGGCGGCAAACAGCATCGCCGCGCCGTCCCGGATCGAACGGATTGCGACCTCCTTGAGTGTTTCGATATCCACATTCACATATACCCTTCAGGGTAGTAAATTCCCGCGAGTAATACCATAGGATGTTATTGTAAAGCTACTTACCCGCGCAAGAACCCGAAAATTCAATCGCGAGCGGTACAATTCATGTCCTGCCCGTCGTAGACGTTTCGTGACATGCGAATCTGGTAATGCTTGCCGTAATCCTTCGTAGTGTCGTTGAAGATATTCACGTAGTCATTCAGTCCCTATAGACTACTGCCAGCACTGGAGATCGCCGTTCCTCAGCGACATGAAGATTCTGCCGTGAGCTGCGCTCATGCCGTCAAAGACGGGCATTGCGTCCAGTTTTTGCTCGGATACGGTTGCTCCGTTTGCCTTGTCTATCACGCGGAGCATCACACCTTTCTGGCCCTTGAAAGCGGCCAACGATTCTTCTTCGTTGGAGTAGGCAAGAATGCCAGCCTCTTTCCTGCGCAGATCCGGAGGTCCGGCGACAACAAGCTTGTCACTCGTCAGGACCATTGCCCGGACAATCAGGCTTTGCTCATCGGCCCAGAAGGGCTTGGGTTTCAACGGCCTGTTTACATCCGTCTGTGGTTTCTTCTGACCCCGCTTTGCCCTCGGTTTTGGCAGGCCCGTGGTCATCAGGACCTTCTCCACTGCGTAGAGGTGATAATCGTCGGCGTTGTGGCCGACCGCGGCCGAGGCGATCATCACTCTTCCGTAACCGTATGCATTCTCATCATCAAACGTCATTATGCGCCCGAAGGTCGTCTCATTCCCTGAGGCCCATCCGCCCCAGCCGGCCCTGACGTTCGTTCCGAGCAGCCAGTAAGAGCGCACGAACCACTCTTCCCCGAGAAAACCGTGTACTCCGAACAGGTGCGGCTCGCTCTTGTCCAGCTTCTGCAGGGAGCCATCCAGCCGCTCCTGTTTCATGAACACATTTTGGCCGTCACCCGACAGGATGTCGGTGTTGACGCCATCCATGTCAAATCCGCCTTCCGGCCCCAACTGTTCGCCGGTCACAGGATCAAAATTGTAGAGTACATTCTTATCCAACACGTTGCCCGTAACAGGGTCCATCTTATAGAAGGTGATTCCGTCGTCCAGATAGGTATTTCGCCCCGCCGAGGTATAGAGGATGTCATTCTGAATCAGAACCGAACCGTGAACCGGCCATACAGATTCCAATTGACCGTACGAGGATACGAGCCTGATTTCCGGCGCCGCCAGGAACTTCCATGCCAGGACGCCGTCGTTGGCGCGCAGGCAGTAGAGCCAGCCATCGGCCGAACCGAACAGCGCCATCGACCTGTAGATTGTCGGCGTGCTGTCTACACGGCCGTCAACCGTGAAGCTCCACCGTTCTTTGCCGTCGACTGCGCTCAAGGCATACACGGTATGTGAGTCTGTCTCAGCGACATAGACGGTATCTGCGACGATTGCCGGCTGAGTCAGGCGGCCCGTGAGCTTTGCCGACCATAACTTCTTCGGTCTTAGAGAGACGGTAGTTCGCGAGCCGCCGCTTCTCTGTCCGTCGCGGCGATACATCGGCCAGTCCTCATCATCATCAGCCTGCGAATCAGAAATCTTACCGTATGCGGGGCCTTTCACGAGTCTTTGAGAATCACTGATCGGTACAGGTTTGTTCTCTCTGGCCGGGCCGGCGGCAAAAAAGCCCTGCACCTTGACCTTGTTGAAACAGCCGCAGGCATCCGGCGGAGCATAAAGCATTCCATTTGCCGGCATTATTCCATACTGGCACGTTCCGCGAATCCAGCTGTTGTTGCCAAGCCAGCCTTTCTCCAGGTCCGCCACCTCGATGCCCGATCTGCCGGTGAACAGGTAACGAACGGATGCCTTGTTCCTGTAGCACCTGTGGTGAGCCATGCCGACCTTTCCCCCGGTCATCTTGACGTCACGACCCTGCTGCTTTTCACCGGTCTTCAAATCGAATCCTTCCCAACCGGTGCCGATATACACCTTATCTGCCACGACAAAGATATCGACGGCTGAGTTGTAGTCCTCAGAGCACGGCTTGCTCCAGAGTACTTCGCCATCTTTCACCGAATACGCCACAACAAGACTGGGACATCTTCGCGCAAATCCGTTTTCGTTCCATCCGTGAACGCCCCATTCAATCTTGTCGGTCGCTGCCATTTTCTGAGGCTCCTGGGAATCGACTTCGGGAATCCTGTCGGCGACCAGAAGAACGTCGTCCGTAGCCACGACGGTAGACGAGGTAAATGACATGCGCCTGGCCACGGTTCGGCGCTTCTTCTCCCAGATTTGCGTCCCCGTCCGCGCGTCGAGCCGGCCAACACCGTTGATATCCTGGTAGAACACGCTGCCGTTCCTGACGGTCATAGACACCGGAAGCAGAAAATCAGTTCCCGCAAAATCCTTCTTCCAGAGTTGCCCGCCGCTGTCGGCATCTACGGCCATGATATACCTGAAATCTGTCGCCTCGGGTTCGCCGCGCTCGTGCAAACCACCACCCCGGCGATAGACTTCCGAAGTGCCGACGGCGAGATATACAACACCGTCATCAACGGCGATCTCCTCCGTACGCTCAGTACCTTTCAATACGTTCAGGGTCTCGCCCGTGGCGGCGTCAAGAATGCTCACCGGCGCATCGAGACCGAGCGTAACATACACCCTGTTTCCTACAGCAACCAACCTGCGCGGCAGGTGGACGGGGCCGGCTCGGAAATGGCGCAGATGATCGCTCCATGCGGGAATATCTCTTTTCCAGAGCAGCATCCCGTTGAAGGCGTCACGAGCCACCAGCTTCCAATCGGGCATGAATCGAATAGAGATATTGGGGGCTTCATCCATTATGGTAAAGACTTTGCCGTCTGCCGATACGAGGGCGCTGACGCTGGCTGCCTCTTCATGGCTCCTCCCCCATCTGGGATTTGACACCCACTGGATAGTCCTCGGCGCGGCGACAACCGTATCGTTCGCCACCGCGTTGTTATCGGCGCCGTGAAGGAAATGTGTCCACTCGTCGATATTGGAAGGTACTGATTTTGTGATCTTCTTTCCACCGACCACTGCCACACCGCCCGGAACAAGGACTCTCATCATCTCTTCTTGCGTTATCCGGCATTGCGGGTCCTCTATAACCAGAAGATTTATCAGATTGTCGGTATAGGGGAGATTCTCGCCGTCAAAGACGGCAGCCGATATCCTGCCATACAGCCGTTCGGAGTGTAAGGAATCGCGGACCTCTTCGATTCGCTTTGCATCAACATCCAGCCCATGAACAAGAAGGCTATCATTCACCAGAAGATCAGCGAGGCTCTTGCCATCTTTGCACCCAACCTGGACTACAATCCCGCCGGTAATCTTGCTGTCTTCAACCACACCGGCAGAGGCCGGAACCACGACAAGCACTACAGCAGCAACGATGCCCAATCCCTTCATAATTGTCCCCTGTCTAAAAGTCGCGACTCGTAAAAGGCATTTCTGCAGATACTATACTCGATTAGGCAAGGCTTGTGCCATGTGTAATATTGAACGGGGCCATACCGAGTCAGTCAGTATGGCCCCGAACTGATCAAAATCGACCGTCTCAGCCTAGCAGTCGCCGATTGCCCGATTCGATTCCTATGGCACTTACCGGAACAGGCGGATGTCGTCGAAGTACATCGTGCCGGAGCTTCCTGCAGCAGCGGCGTTCTTCGTGCCGAAACCGATTGTGATCGTATCTACGTTGGTCAGGTCCACGCCGGCAAAGCTCGTCAAGTCGATCACCCATTCGGTCCAAACGCTCGTCTGTGTAGCGGCCGGGTCACCGTAATACACCACGGCGTTGCCGTTTAGTGCGACGAACATGCGTTCGGGCGCGTTGGCGCCCTGGCCGTGGAACCACAGTGACAGATTCGTCACACCCTGCTCCGTCCAGTCGCGCGGATACACCAGCGTCATCGTTGCCTCAGAGATCTTCATGTTCGTATCGTACATGTACGGCATGGACTGGGCGCCGCCGTGAACGATGCTGCGCTCGGTGAACGGAGCCTGGTCGTATCCGACGAGAGCCCCGTTGGTCGCGGTTCCGAAGCCATCTATCCACGTGTTGAAGATCCTGTTACTGCCCGGCTCATCGGGATTGAGATCGTTGTACGACTCGATATCGTCGACAGTGAGAAAATCGGCCACCGTAAAGACCCATGTCCCACCCTCAGTTACTGCGCCGTCGGCGGCGACCTCGTCGATGCGCCAGTAGTACGGCCCGCCGCCCCATTCTACACCCTCGGCAGGGGTGAAGGTGGTGGCGCTCTGACGGCCTCTGTATATGCCGGTCGTATCGGAGGAATCGGCGGCCTTGACGGCTTGTACGTCGGTGCCGAAGTACACGTCGTGCTCAGCGGCGTTGTCGCCTGTCGACCATGAGAGCGTTGCCGCATCATTGATGCCGGGATTGGAGCCGTTGGCAGGGTGCGGATTCCAGGCGACGAGCGGATCACCTCGCATGATCTGAGTGATCTCTTCGGCCGCGAGCGCCCTGTCGTAGATGCGGACGTCGTCGATATCGCCCATCAGCGCCGTGCGGCGGTCTCTGGTGCCGTCGAAGGTGTCGGCAAGAGAGTCGGCGCCTAGAAAGCCGTAACGGGTCGTGCCGGTGCCCATGGTCGGGCCTCCGGTCATGCTCGCGTCCAGCCGGCCGTCGATGTAGATGGACATCCGGCCCTTGTCGTACACGCAGCAGATGTGGTGCCAGAATCCGTCGTCGACTCGTGTTAGGCTGCCGAGTTCGGTGAGCCCGCTGCTTGTCGTGACGTCGTAGTCGATAAGGCCGAAGCCGGCGCCGTAGCTGTCTATCGACAGGCGCCAGTAGTCGGCCTGGCCGAACGAAACGAGAATCTGAGTGCCCTGGTTTTCCGTGCGCATCCAGCAGCAGACGGTCGATTCGGTATAGGCGTCACCTTCATATGCCAGGTTGCGGATGGCGACGTAGCCGTTCTGTCCGAAGTTCAAAGCCGAATCACCGACCAGTCCCGGTACGGTCCAGCCGGCTGTGCCCATCAGGACTCCGTGATTTGCGTGACCGGACGAATCGATCGCGGTCGAGCCCTGGCCCTCGTCCAGCGTAAACAGGGCGAGAAGGTTCGGATCGCCGATCGGAATATCCGGGATCGTCGTGAAGCTCCAGAGATCACCAGTGTGTGTGACGGCGCCGTCGAACTCATCGACCCGCCAGTAGTAGGTCTTGCCGGCCTCGAGTGCTCCCGGATCGTAGGTTGCGCCAATCTGCGGCACAGCGCCGGCGGCATTGGCAACGTCGTCGGCATTGTCACCGAAGTATATGCTGTGCAGCTTGGCGTTCATCCCGGGTTCCCAACTGAGAGTCGCGGCCGGATCGGCGGTCTGTGAGCCGTCGGTCGGATCGGGATCGTATGCGGTTATAGATGGAACGGTGAAGCTCCAGACGTCGCCCTTCCACGGGCTGTTCGGATCGGCGTCGTTGACCTCGTCGATTCGCCAGTAGTAGGTTGTGCCCGGAACCAGGCCGCCTGGAAGGGGAAATCCGGGAAAACCCGCGATGACGAGCGTGTCAGTCTGGTTGCCCCAGAAGGTGGGAGAGTCGACGGTGGCGTCACTGACCTGGTCGGGATCTTCGCCTATGTAGATGTCGTGTGATACCGCGAAGACACCGGCGTTCCAGCGGAGATTCACCCACGACGCCTCGTATCTCGAACCGTCGGCCGGCGACGGGCCCGAGGCCAGCGGATTCGAGCCGGCGGCGGAGATCTCCATCGTCTCCCGGACCTCATCCTGGGTAAGCGGTCGGCTGTACATCCGCACCTCGTCGATCAGGCCGGTGAAGTAGCGGTCGGCCCGCGGGCCGCTGCGGCCTATGTTGACATCGATTCCCACGGCCGTGATGAACGGGTTGGTGCCGTTGCCGATCTGAAACGTGCCGCCGGGCTCGCCGTCGACGTAGAACTGGACGTCTTCCATCAGGCCGTCTTCGGGCAGAACTGCGGCGATGTGATGCCACTGGCCGTCGTTGACCGTTGTCTCGCTGCGGTTGTTGCCGTTGCCGTGCTCGATGCGCACGCGGCCGTCGTGCAGACGGAACTCGACCTTAAGGCCGCCGCCCTCACTGCCCCAACTTAGGATTTCCGGATCACCACTTGCGGTCGTCTGAATCCAGGCGGTAAGTGTCCAGGGAGGTCCAAAGATGCCTTTGTATCCGTCAATGCTTACATAGTCGTCGGTCCCGTCGAGTTCCAGAGCACCGCCGTGCATGCCATTACCAACGAAATGCGCGCCGGCGATAGGCGTGCCGTGACGCTCGTTACCGGAGTGGTCCTGAGCATCACTGTCGAGAGGCCAATAGCCCTCCAGCCCTGTAATGACATCGCCTTGAGCCACTCCCCAGGCGAGGACGAGGACCCCCATCACCACCAAACACAGATTTCTCTTGTACATGTTGACCTCCTTCGTTCGAAACAAACTCAGTTTCCAGTGGGTAGCAGAGACAGCCCACCTCACAAATACCTCCAGCCGCCGGGGCTCTGAATCAGCGCGCCCCGAAGCCAATAATCTGCAGACTTCACCATCACTCATAAATAACAAATCAGAACGCCAAGGTCAAGGGAAATGGCCTCAACGATTATTGTCTATGACGGACCTCGTACCGCCCGTGCCCTACGTCTGACCGAATCTGGCGGTTGTATGTCTTAGTCATACCTGCTAATCCGGCATGGTGTGGTACGGCTTAAAAGTATGTTCCGAAATGGAGGGTAATGGCCGCGGTCTAAAAAATATGGTAGGCAAACAGATCTTTGACGCAAGCGCTGTGCTCTTTCGGTGTTTTTTGAGGCATGGCATGCAAAACCTGCCAGAGAGTTGTGGCAATCTCAAAGGGGTTTTGGTATCATGGACGTACAGGCGTGCAGGAGAATTCTTACGTAGTGTGAATCAGAGATCCAATGTAATTGTGGCCAGAGATTGCAGGCTGCAATGAATCTGCGGTAGGGCATGTTTCTCGGAGGCATCAAAATGAAAAGGGTAGATGTTCTAATGATGTTGTCGACGATTCTTTGGGCGGCTTTGGCAATTCTTGTCCCTCAAAAAGCAAAGGCACAACAATGTCTCGTGTGTCACGAGGTGGGCATGCCCGGGATCGCCAAACAGTGGCGCGACAGCAAACATGGCAGCAGCGGCGTTGGCTGTGAAGCCTGTCATTTGGCCAGGGCAGGCGATCCTTCCGGCTACTCCCACAATGGCTTCACCATCACAGCAGTTCCGTCTCCTCAGTACTGCAAGAACTGCCATCCCAAGGCAGTCGAAGAAAACTCGAGAAGCAAGCACGCCTGGGCCACTTTCATGGGCCCCTTGAAACCCTATTACCTTAAAGCAACGGCCGAGGGGTTTGACCCGTTCAGCCAGGACACAGCCAAACAACTCGATCCTGAACGGATGGCGAAGACTGCACTGACGCCGCTTTTTCCTGACAGCGGAATACTAGCGAAAATAGGACTCCTCGATGATCCCACCTACCATCACAACAATGTCAACCTCGGATGTATTCAGTGCCACGGCAGTTTCGTCACCGCCGAACGAGGCGGTGTGCTCAGTGGCTGGCCAAACACCGGGATCGGCAGAGTTAATCCTGATGGAAGCCTTGGTTCTTGTACGTCCTGCCACACAAGACACGCCTTCAGTGTCGAGGAGGCCCGCAAGCCGGAAACCTGCGGCCAGTGCCATCTCGGGCCCGATCACCCTCAGCATGAGATCTATGAAGAATCAAAGCACGGGAACATCTACGGAGCAAGCGGTGATAAATGGAACTGGGGTGTGCCCACTAACAAATGGGGTCCCGAAGATATAAGCGCTCCTACTTGTGCGACTTGTCACATGAGTGGTTTTGGTGGCTGCACGGCCTGTCACGTAAGCGGTTCTGGCGGCTTTGTAAAGATCGAGACCACGCATGAAGTGGGAGAGCGGCTCTATTGGGAACTCCAGCCGAAAAGGTCAGTGCCCCAGTGGAAGGGGCCCGACGAAATCGATCTGGTCGCCGAGAGAGTATCAGACTTGGACAAGGCTAACGCCGGCCGACAGAAGATGAAGAATGTCTGCTATCAGTGTCACTCGAGGAAGTGGGCCAATAACTACTTCGATGAGTTCGATAAGGTCGTCGAAGACTACAACCAGCTCTGGCAACGCACTGATGATCTGCTCCAGCAGGCGTATGACGAAGGACTTATCAGTGAAGACAACCCGCTGGACGAAACACCTGAAATCATGCATTATCTGATCTGGCACCATGACGGGCGTAGATGGCGAATGGGCGCCAGCATGATGGGGCCCGACTGGACGCACTGGAACGGGCCGTCGACGCCATAATGAACAAGCTCGGTACCATGATCAACGACATTGAAATGAGACGTAAGCTTAAGGAAATCGACGAAAGACTCCAGGTGCAGCGGTAAATCTCTCTGCACCGACGGCGAGAACTCGTATTTGTGCAGGGCGTAGTTGCCTACAGATCCTGGCCCGGTCGCTCTATAACCGATACCGGCACATAAGCCTGTGAGGCGGGCGTGTAATTACACGTGCAGCCTCCGGTCAGGCAGGGAGCGTTGAGGACACCATTGGCCGGGAACAGGTTGTTGTAACAGCCGGGCCTGACGTTCCACATGGATGAGATCTCGCGGGTCTCCAGATCGATGCAGGCGACGTTGGCTCTGAACCGTGTTGTCACCATAGTTGCACTTGAGCGCAGGCTCGTGCAGCCGCGCCGGACCCAGGCGGTCTGTTCACCCGTGGCCTCGCCTGTTAGCAGGTCTCGCAGGACAAACCTCTCGACCGTGCCCCAGAGGATGTTGCGGTCCATGATAGACAGCGGCCGCGGTGCAGGCGGGGTCCTGCC
>LJTR01000168.1 GCA_001303465.1 Phycisphaerae bacterium SG8_4 | reverse complement strand
AAAGAATATGCGGCGTGCTTGTATTACTTGGGGGGATCTACCTGATCTACATCGCCCCCTGATGCGGGCTCGCGGCTTTAGACCTTGCAGAGCAGAAGAATCTCAGGTAGGAATAGACCCTAACTCGTCACGCGGTTCTTAAAACAAGGAGAAAAGAATGAATCGAAGAAACTTCATCTCAACGTCACTTGCCGCCGGAGCCGCTGCCACGCTCGCAACGAAATCCGCAGAATCTTCACAATCTGGCAGCGTTAGAATTGTGGGAGTCTCCTGCAGCCCGCGAAAAGGCAAGACCACAGCCGCGGCCGTCAAGACTGCTCTCGAGGCGGCCAAGACAGTCGCTTCGGGCATCGAGACCAAAATGATCGACCTCGGCGGCATGAAAATCTCAGGCTTCTCCGGCCTCGCTGAGCCGCAGAAGGACGACTTTGACTCCGTACTGCCAATGCTGAAAGACCCTGTTCCTGATGGTCTGATCATCGGCTCTCCGAGCTACTTTAGAAGTATGAGCGCACTGTGCAAGGCCTTTCTCGAACGCCTTGTCGTTCTGCGCCAGCCCAAACTGATGCTGGCCGACGTGCCCGCGGGAGTGCTGGCTGTCGGCGCCTTTCGAAATGGCGGCCAGGAACTCGTCATTGAGCAGATCCAGAGCGTCCTGCTCTGTCACGAAATGATGATCGTTGGAGGCAAACCGGGAGCACACCAGGGCGCGACTCTCTGGAACCTCGCCAAGGACGACATCACCAGGGATGAATTTGGGATGGATACGGCCAGGAAACTCGGAATTAGAGTGGCTGAGGCCGCGATTCGCCTGGCCGGAAAGAAGATTTAGCTCAGCAAACCGCCCACGAATGCCGAAGAGATTCCAAAGAGATTCCTAACGGGTCGTGAACCTGTTACGGTTGCATGAGTATACTGCCAAGTGGTGATGTGATCTGAGTCCAAAATTCGGCACTGTATCAAGCAACGGCAGTCTGAGTGTTTTTGCATGAGCCTTAAGACAGAATGCAAGAAGTTGGCGGCAATTGTTGTCGTTTTTGTTGCCCTTTGTTATCTGCCCGTTGGTATCGCTAGATTCGACAATGCGATTGCCGAATCGCTTCAATTAGCCAAGTGGTACGCTCGGGAGCACGTCCTTTTGTGTCTGGTGCCGGCCTTTTTCATCGCGGGCGGAATTTCGATCTTTGTCAGCCAGGTATCGGTGATGAAATACTTGGGAGCAAAGGCGAACAAAGTCCTGGCTTACGCCGTCGCATCAGTATCCGGCAGCATCCTCGCGGTCTGCTCCTGTACGGTTTTGCCGCTATTTGCAGGCATCTACAAGATGGGAGCTGGGTTAGGCCCGGCCGCTACGTTCCTTTACTCGGGGCCAGCGGTGAATGTGCTGGCGATTATCCTGACCGCACGGATACTCGGGGTCGAAATCGGCATAGCTCGCGCCGTCGGAGCGATCATCTTCAGCATTGTCATCGGGCTGCTGATGCACTTGATTTATCGCCGGCAGGAACTTGAAAAGGCCAGCGCTCAAATGGCCATGCCTGAGCCTGACGTGCGCCGAGCGGCCTGGCAGAATGTTATGTACTTTGTTGCGATGGTTGCGATCCTGGTCTTCGCGAACTGGGCGCGGAGCGGAGATGTCAGAGCGGTGTTTCTCTGCTGCCCGGGAGGGCTGAGCAGCTATCGTGTCGAAGGCACTCTCATTGGTCAGGATAACGTCCAGGTGAAGATTCTGGATGTGTCGGGCAAGACGCACGAGATCCCTGCTGACTTGATTCAGCAGGTTGAAGACATCGAAAGAAGCAAGCTGTCCGATACACTGCATCGACTTCGCTGGGCTATCGTCCTTATGCTCCTGGCGGTTCTTGCGTTAATCCTCAGATCGTGGTTCGCTGGGGCTGAGCTAATCGAGTGGGTCCAAGCCTCGTGGGGTTTTGCCAAGCAAATGCTCCCACTGTTATTGCTGGGTGTGCTCGCCGCCGGCCTTCTGTTAGGCCGGCCAGGACCGGGGCATGAGGGATTGATCCCGGCCGAATGGGTCAATGCCGCCGTGGGAGGAAACTCGATCCGGGCTAATCTGTTCGCAGCCGTGGCCGGGGCGCTCATGTATTTTGCCACTTTGACTGAAGTCCCCATCCTCCAGGGCCTTATCGGCGCGGGCATGGGCAAGGGCCCGGCGCTTGCGCTACTTCTGGCTGGCCCGGCACTTTCTCTGCCGAACATGCTCGTGATTCGCTCCGTTATGGGGACCGAAAGGACCATTGTCTTTGTCTTGCTGGTAATTGCCATGGCGACCATTTCAGGAATCATCTTCGGAGTTCTTTTCTAGAAGGAACTTTGGCAATGAAAAAGATTCAAATCCTCGGTCCCGGATGCCCCAAGTGCAGCAAACTGGCCGAACATGCCCGCGCCGCCGTCGAGCAGCTCGGCGATGACTTCGAAATAGAAAAAGTCACGGACATCAGCGATATCATGAAGTTCGGAGTAATGATAACACCAGCGTTAGCGGTGGATGGCGAGATCAAAGCCGTAGGCAAAGTGCCGTCGGCCGATGAGATCGGGCAGATGCTTGCTGATTCTTGAGTCGTCCCGGACGATACGTGTCATTTCGCTGCGCACACCGGGTCCGCACACTTGCGCTTTCAGAGGCGCGTAAGGGCTTGACTTTTCGATGCAGGTCTGACATCCTACTCACCCAGAGGTTCGGCGCAGTGGCTGGGCAGATGATCTTTCATATCGTGGAGCTCAAAAGTGGCAAGCAGCAGAGCGATTCACTCACTGAGTCTTTTCGCACTCATCATGAGTCTATGGTCGAACCAAACATCTCTTGCGGGGACAACGACGTATCCGCATCGCGGATTCTATGAGTTGTCGCTGAAGACCACACAGACGGCTCTGAATCCTTACTTCGACGTGGAAATCCAGATCGTGTTTGAGCGGCCCGACGGTTCAAAAGTGTCGGTGGATGGCTTTTATGACGGCCGCGGCACCTTCAAGGCCAGGGCCTATTGTGACACAGTGGGGCAATGGCGCTGGAAATCATCTTCGAACGTCGACGATCTGGACAACAAGGGCGCTGTGTTCGACGTCGAACCCTCGTCTCTGCCGGGCAAGCTTCGGCTGCACAGAGAAGACCGCCGGCAGTTCGCCTATGACAACGGGCAGTGGTTTCTGCACATAGGCGATACGGGGTATCGATATGTGACACAAACCGAGCCCAAGTGGAAGGAATATATCGACCAGGCCGCCCGGATGGGAGCAACGAAGATTAGGACGTGGTTCTGCCAGGGGCGCTCGGATGTGCAGATTCTCTTTTCCAACGGGCGCAAAGAACTGAATCTGCCGTATTGGCAGGAGATCGACAGGCGGCTGCAGTACGCCTTGGAGAAGCACCCACACATTATCTTCAAGCTGATACCGTATGGAGAAGACACCGAAGAGCTGCGCCGGTATGAGGCCGGTGACAAAGGGGCCAGACTGATCGCACGATATGCGCAGGCCAGATTCTCGGGTCTGCCCAACATTCACTGGTGCATCTCGAACGATCGTGAAATCGTGCCGGGCGGCAAGCTTACTGGCAGGAAGGTTCTGCGCCGGACGATCGACAGGCTCGGCAAAGATGTGGCGGCAAGGGAGCCCTGGGGGACATTGCTGACAAACCATCAAAGTCGCTTCAAAGGATACGATTTCGTGGACGCCGAGTGGTCGGACATCATCATGCTCGAAGATATGGATCAGGTCGACGGGCGGCTGTTCAAGGAATATTACGGCAGGAGGGCGGAACCCATGGTGCTTGACGAGGACCGTTATGAGCACTGGCGAAACCCGAAACACGATCGATACTTCTTCCGGCGACTGATGTGGGCCTCTCTTCTGTCGGGCGGACATGCCACGTACGGCGGATTGAGGACATACGAGCCGTACGACGGCAAGAACTCGGGCGTGCAGGGCTACTTCGATGCCGTCGCCGAAGGCAAGCTCGAACGCGGCGCAGACGATTTCATTCACATCCATAAATTCTTCAAAGACAGTGACCTGACGCTCGTGAATATGATCCCTGACGACGCGATGTGCGGCGACGAGCCGGAGAGGTTCAAGTGTACCCATAACGACCATATCTACATCATTTACCTGGCTAACCCCGACGGCGCCGAGCCGGGTGAGGCGAACGTTAACAAGGCGACGCCAAGCGTAGTCGTTAGATTACCGGAAGGGACATTCACAGCCAACTGGTTCAATCCCAGGAGCGGGCAGTGGACGGATGGGCCCACGGTATCGGGAGGCACTCAGAGTCTGAAAGCGCCGGGCGGAAGAGATTGGATCCTGCTGATGAGGTCAAAGGACTCGCCGGGTGAGAGAGGGCCGCTGCGAGTTCACCCGAAGAATCCAAGATACTTCACTGACGGATCCGGCAGGGCGGTATTACTGACAGGATCACACACCTGGGCGAATTTTCAGGAGCGTGGCGTGGAGGGCGAAACGCCAGACTTCGATTATGAACGATACCTCGATTTCATACAGGAACTGGGGCACAATTTCATGCGCATGTGGCGATGGGAGCACGCGCAGTGGATGCAGTTTGTGCCGGGTGAGACGTTGATTCGATACTGGCCTATGGCTTACTTGCGAACAGGTCCGGGCGAGGCGCTTGACGGCAAGCCGAAGTTTGACCTTACCCGATTCAACCAGGCTTACTTCGACAGGCTCAGAGAGAGAGTTGTCGCGGCAGGCCAGCGCCGGATCTACGTCAGTGTCATGATGTTTCAGGGCTTCAGCGTCGAACAGAAGGGAACCAAAGGGGTCGATCCGAAAAAGGGTAACGCCTGGCAGGGTCATCCCTACAACTCGAAGAACAACATTAATGGCGTTGATGGCGACCTCAACGGCGACGGAGAGGGCGATGAGACGCACACACTCAAGGACGCCAGGATAACAAGGCTGCAGGAGGACTACATTCGCAAGGTCATTGACACGCTGAACGACCTCGATAACGTCCTGTGGGAAATCAGCAATGAGAGCCATATCAACTCGGTCGAATGGCATTATCATATGATCCGATTTATCAAGGAGTATGAGGCGGGCAAGCCCAAACAGCATCCGGTCGGCATGACCAGTTCACCCATCGACAATCCGCCTCTGTTTGCCAGTGACGCCGACTGGATTTCGCCAAATGGCAGGAACTATCTCAACGACCCTCCGGACACTAAGGGCAGCAAAGTCATCATCGTCGACAACGACCACATTAATCCGTGGAACAGTGATCCGCAGTGGATTTGGAAGAACCTCATGCGAGGCAATCAGTTTATCCTGATGGATAACTACATGGACTTTAGGACGGGGTCGCCCGAGAAGCCCGATGCCAAACATGATCCCACACGCAAGGCAATGGGTTTTGCCCGATGGCTCTGCGATCGCTTGGACCCGGCGCCGCTGATCCCGCAAAACAATCTTGCATCGACAAGATATTGCCTCGCAGATCCAGGCTTCGAGTATTTGGTCTATCAGCCCCAGAGCGGCGCCGAGAGTTTCTCAGTGACACTCGAGCCGGGCGAGTACACAGTTGAGTGGACGAACCTACTCAGCGGCGGGCTCACCGAAGCCAAAGATCTTCAGGCAGGCAGTGGCAGGAGCACATTCACACCGCCTTCTGGCGGCCCGTCAATCTTGCACTTGAAGAGAAGGCTGTGACCAATGGAAGCGCCTATGTTGGGCTGAGAACTGATTCTCTGGCTCTCTTTGGGCGGACTTATAGACCACATTTAGGACGGATAAAATGACAAACAAGAAGGCCTCAATAGTAATTGCAGTGGTGATTGTAGGTTTGGCTTTAACCGGGCCGGTTCTGGCCGGTGATTGGCCTCACTGGCGCGGCCCCTTTCTGAACGGTTCGAGTGATGAGAAGAACCTGCCTGAGACCTGGAGCACAACGCAGAATGTTGCCTGGCGTGCGTCATTGCCGGGGCGCAGTTCAGCGACGCCGGTCATAGTCAGCGGCAAAGTTTTTGTCAGCTCCACTGAAAGAGATAGTGACAATCTCTTCGCGCTCTGTTTCGACGCAAAGAGCGGCAAAGAGCTCTGGCGCAGGAGGCTGGCGGCGTCCAGTCGACAGGTGCCCCGCAACAATATGGCCACGTCTTCGCCTGTGGCTGACAGCGAGCGTGTTTACTTCATGTACGGCTCCGGTGAGCTGGCGGCTCTGGATCACGGGGCAAGGCGCCTGTGGTCGCGAAACATTGACGCCGAATACGGCAACATATCGATGAAGTACGGTTACAGTTCCAGCCCGCTGCTTTACGACGGCAGACTCTATATACTTGTGCAGAGGCGCAACCGGACATATCGCGCGCCCGACAGCAGCGATCTCGACGCGTTCATTCTGGCAGTCGACGCCAGCACGGGCGAGAACGTCTGGAAGCAGACTCGGGTGACCGACGCGGTTAACGAATCGCAGGATTCTTACAGTTCACCGCTGCTGTACGAGAACAATGAACGCGACGAGATCCTCGTCATAGGCGCCGATTATGTCACGGCCACCGACCCGGCTAGCGGCAAAGAGTTCTGGCGCTACGGATATGCCCGCCGGAAGGACCCGAAATGGCGCAACATCAGCTCACCGGGTTTTGGCGGAGGGCTTATCTACGGCGCCAGGCCAAGAGGCGGCACCGGCTTGTTCGCGCTCAAGGGCGGTGGCCAGGGAAATCTCGGCGACGGCCACGTTGCCTGGGAGTTCAACGGCCCCACGCCGGACGTCTGCACTCCCCTTTACTACAAAGGCAATCTCTATGTCCTCGACGGCAAGGGAAGAAGCGGCGCTGTACTTACCTGTCTGGATGCCGCGACCGGCCGGCAGAAATGGCAGGGCAAACTGGGCGGCCGCACCCCTCCGTGGCGGGCGTCTGTCACGGCTGCCGATGACAAGCTCTACTGCATCAGCGAGAGCGCCGAGGCCGTTGTTCTTGCCGCAGGCGGCGACGAGTTCAAGATACTCTCGCGAATCGACATGGAGGATAAACCCGTCCAGGCGTCGATCGCCATCGCCGACGGCCGGCTTTTTATCCGAACAGCAAACCTGCTGTATTGCATTTCCGATTAGTCCGGCTATCCTCCTGGCATGCTCACAAAGACGCTGTGTGAAGTCGACAAGTGGCCTCACGCAGCCCACGTACTGTTTATTCTGTACCCGAACTCGCCAGCGTTGCCAATCGTATACCCACTTGGGTCCGGGGGGGACCCGAGTAGACGGGCCGAGTTTAATTCTCTCCTGACTCCTTTTGCTCGGCCCGCTTTATTTGCAGTGCTCCCTATTGAAAATGCCCGTTCTTGCGTGGGTAAGCCACCTAACAATAGCAGGTTATGGTTTTGCTCGCGAGAATTTACCACCCTAAAGGGTATGTCACATGCCAGAGGCGACCGAAATCCAGGGTCCTACGAATGTCACGCGCACAATGCAGAAAAAGAAGCCCCTGCTTGAAGGAGGAGGTGAAGCAGAGCAGGGGCTTTAAAGGGGCTGTTGGTCATCGTGCCAACCACCCCACTTCCGTAATCGACCCTTGACATACTGTCTCGAGTCGTTTGTCCAGGTTCGGGCATCATTTGCCGGTCCAAACAACAGCGATCTAACCTATCTTCTTACCGCCAAAGAGTCTGTGCTGGCGATCATCCCTGAGCACCCCGCTGTCAGGAAGGAACATTACAGTAGGCTCCCTCACACTCCGTCCATGACCTTATGTCCCATAGGATACGGTAAGTATACACTATTGAGACACGCGTGTCAAAAGAAATTCCGTGATGTGGCAGGTCTATTGCAGAAGCTGCGTTGTGTGCCGGTAACAAGCGGCCCAGCATAGTGGTCAAACGCCAAGTCAACTCAACCCGCTTCTACGAATATAGCGGCGATTCCAACATACGATTGGCGACGCATGAAAATGCGGGGGTTGCCTCGCTTCGGCGATAGTTGAGTTGCCCGACTAGCGATACAGATCTGCCTCTGAACCATATCTCCGCTTCGCGTCCTGCCTTATATAAGCCATGATTGGAGCAAGATGAACGACCGGCTCCACGCAGTCTCTTCTCGGTTTCCTGTGGGCGTATGCGATATCGAGGATAGCGTTTCCTTCCCAAATATTCGGTTCAATTTCAAACTTTACTCTGAATCCATATTCTGAAACAAATTCCAGGTTGGGAACCGGAAATGCTTGGGGCGCGGCCCCTTCGCACTCAGAGACAGAGGGGATGAGCGTCGGTGTAACAAATCCGTCGTCAAGACCAAGGTCCAGATTTCTCTTCTTCATGACAATAAAGAAGAAATCACCGGTGAACCACGGGCCTCTAACGCTTTCGGCGGCGCGTTTTGAGACATGGCCGGGTTGGACATCCAGTTTGCGAAGCTCTCTGTCAAAGGCCAGTGTCATCGCTTCATTAAACGTATGGTCGCAGTCCTCGAGGGCAAGGGTCGCGACGTGAGTGCCGAAGAGATTTGAAAACGTTTCTTCCCATGTAAATGCAGAGGGATGTTCAGGCTCCAATCCTTTACTTTTGAACCCGAACCACGTGATAATCTCATGCCAGGTAACCCCCACGAAGGCAAGGTATTGGCCCACGCCTGTGGAGACTTCGTATGCGATACGTTCCTTCTCCTGTTGTGGCAGATCCTTCCAGTTTTCCGGGTAGGTAAGGGCGACGAAATATCGTGAAGGCTCATACAGTCTGAATGAGAATTCCGGCTCACCTTTCATTATCTGCCGATAGGTCTTCGCGGCGAGGAATACAGTCCAATCAGCGGCCTTTCGCGCATGGCCTATGTCAATGGGGCCTGCCTTGCAGGTGTAAACCAAACCGTTTCGTTCCGACAGGTTGGGTCTGTAGCCGTGCTGCCCCAGTTGCTCCGGTCCGGAAAACACCGTGCCCAGTGTAGGTGTGGGCAGATATCCCACTCGGATTCTCGGGCTGGCATTGAGACCTTCGCGGACCAGTTCTGCCGCAGTTTTCGAGTTGGGGGCTTTGGTGTCCGCTTGATATACATGTGCCCCTACCCAGGCAAGTTTTTCCTGGCACCCGGTTGTTCCAAACAGAAGCAACGACACAAAGACAATAACTGACCAACGCAGAATCATATCCTCACCGTTTCAACCACGAAGCAGCAATACAATATAACCCGGATGTTGCAAACTGAGCTTAGAACCTGACGAAGAGCCCAGCAGAGAGAACCGGATAGAACTTAAAGGGCTCCA
>LJTR01000167.1 GCA_001303465.1 Phycisphaerae bacterium SG8_4 | reverse complement strand
CAAAAGCCGCGGTTTTGCCCGTTCCGGTCTGTGCGCAGCCGATAATGTCCCGTCCTTTGACCGCGGCGGGAATCGCTTGGGATTGAATTTCAGTGGGAGCGGTGTAGCCGGTGGCGAGGATGCCCCGCACCAGCGGGTCTGAGAGACCGAAAGTTGTAAATGTCATTAAGCAACCCTAAAAGGTACTGTATTCAAACTGATTCAAGCACAGAGATTACACGGAATCGCCATGCATGAACCTCTATTTCAAGAGCACGAGTAAAACAAGTGAAATGATGCGGAAATTAGGTCTTGAGGCGGATTAAAGATTACGGCGAGTATTCTAGCTTCAAGGCTTCGCCACGCGATCATAACAATTCAATACACATCTTACGGCTATTATACCCAGCTGTACTGTAGAAGCAAGTATAATGTTCTGCCATCGCAGAAAAAAACTCGCGAGCACTCCAAGTGAGACAGCTGGCCATCTCGGATAAAATACACTCCGCAACTGCCAATCAAGTTGAAATATGATTACAGGCTTGGTATACTGCCTGCTGGACGGCTTGGCTGTGTCGCTGAGCCGCTACAGGCTCGAGATAACTGTTCGAAAGATTATGAAGATCGATGATACCATTGAGGAACTTGCCAGGATTCATCGGGCAATCAACCAGGGAATTCCCAAAAACATCGCCGGCCCCGACGCTTTGGTCAACCACCTGAACGATTTGTGCGGCGAATCAACAGATGGCCTCGGCTCGGAGGAACTACTCACATGCGATGATGTCGGCAGCCCTTCAATCACCCTTGCTGTCCATATTGACGTTGAATTCGATCCCAGGGCGGTTATGGAGAGCATGCAGACAAGGCTGCGAACAAAACCGCAGGAAGAGGCAGACGAAATAGGAAAAACGGGGGCTGTCTGGTCTTGTGGACGCTATGATTTTGTGTATGACGACGCTATGGAACAGCTGAGAATATCACATCGATATAGCCATAGACGACGAGACACGCAATCTGTCCGGAGCATAATAAGTAAGATGATCGACCACGCCAAAAGTTACCTGGAGGAAGTCAGGCATTGCGCACAGGAACGTACTGACGCGCCAGAAAAATAGGTAGCTCAGATCTTCTGACTTCGTTTTTAAAGCCTTGTCAATTGGCTTGCCGGGATTTTTCACAATATACGCGATTGCAGCCGGAGGGCTGTGAGGAATTTCGGTCAACCCATGTGCCTGTACTCACTCTTATATCAAGGGCAACGACCTCTTTGTACCGGGCCGTGATTGCCTGGATAGGTACGAAAGTCAGATTCGCGTCCCCCTCGGCTGGCGGATTCCTGTTCGTAGACTGGAGCAGGGGTTCAGCCCCGGTAGAGTCTGAATATCTGTGCCAGAAACAGGAACTGAGCGGCGTGGTCCAGGTAGTTCTTGGGCAGCTTGATGCGTATCCGGCGACGATAAGTGCTTAGCTTGTTTGCCAGGGTCTCAAGGGCCTCGTCTTCGGAAGACTTGACATTCTCGAGGTCGAGGACCAGCTTTCCCTGGTCCTTCTCGAGATACTCCCTGATTCTCCGAACGAGTCTTTCAGCACGAAGGCCATCCAGCATGCCGTTCAACTTCACCCAAACCTGCCTTTTGGCATGCTGGAGATCCACCTGAATGGAGAAGTGCGGGCAGGTTCCTTCGTCCTGCAGCGACTCCCAAATCCTGGATGCCCACAGGCCCAAACCTTCCTCCGGAATTCTGAAACTGACACGGTCCAGACGCGGGTGCTGAAAGATACCGAGTCGCAGTTTCAACGCGGTCCAGGCCGCCGTCCCGAGCGCGCCGATAGACATAAGTCGTTCCGCAAGCGTCGGAGCGCCCAACTCGGCACGAAACTTGCGATCCAGCTCTCTGATCTGTGACCGAATACGCCGGTTAGGCCCTAACAGCCGTCCGGCCAGAAACACCAAATACGCTTTTCTGAGGCCTCTCTCCAGGACGGCAGCCTTCTTCTGAAGGAACTCACTGGAAGATGCTCTCCAGCTCTTGTATCCTGCGAAGCTCGTCTCGACGATACGATAGATCGATGGACCGAGCCTCTGGAAATCCTGTTCAAAACACCAGCGCTGCAGACCCTCGATTTGCGAAGAGGACATGGACGGATGCGTTATTATGGAGTTGAAACCGCATCCATCATGCCAACGCCTGTCGGCATCTTCGACGTATTTATCTCGCATAAGCCCCTGAGACATCACCCGATCATAGAAGGGCGTTCCGGGAGGGGGGCTGTATATCAGGAACTGGGCGAGATCCGGCCTGAGGTCCATCAGGGCGTCCAGCTCCTGAGTGATTACTTCCGGGCTCTGGTAATCGAACCCGACGATCATTGAAGTTAGAACGGTAACACCGTTGTCTCGAAGCTCGCGGATCAGTTCATCCACGGGCCTGCCGCTCTGTTTTCCATATCCCGAGCGAGTCCCCTCGTAACCGATCCAGACACCATCTATACCCATCTCCAGGATTTCCTGTACGGTATACCGACTGAGGGCCTTTATGCTTGAGAACACAAAGATAGAGATCGGTTTACCTCCGGCGAGCACGCAGTCCCGGAACTGCATTGCTCTCTTTTTGTCCAGAAGGAAATCCTCGTCGATAACCGTGAACACCATCCCCGGGTCTCTGACAAGATATCGCTCTATGACGTTGTATATGTCACTGCCCTCAGGGAGAAGCTTGATGTGTTTCCTCTTAAAGAAATGTGAGGTACAGCAGAAATCACATCCGTTGGGGCAACCCAACCCGGCAAATATCAAACCTGTCCTGGAATAGGGAGCCGAGAAGATCTTCAGACGACTTTCAATCAAAGGATGCTTATACGGCATCGGAATTTCCGGCTCACCAAGAAGGCGGCGCATGAATCGAACTCCCTCCTCGCGACATATGTAGTCCCCATATTGCCCGAGGGTCTCATCGTCCAGGACCGTGCCGTAGCCGCCCAGGACGATCTTGCTCTGGGGCGAATACTTGCGTATCAGGCCGACTGTCTCTTTCGCCCGGTGAAATGTTGCCAGTATGAAAGAGATTCCGACAAAATCGTATCCTTTCTTGAGTTCTCGAATCAACTCCCTGCGCGACGGATAGTGAAGCACCACTGTGGGTATCTCCAGATTGTTCGCTATATAGTCGAGAGCATAGTGGATATGTGTGGCTCGAGGGCTGAAGATCCCCTGGGTCCTGGTAACCTGTCCGTAAAGAAGTTCGTAGCCCACGCTCTCGGCATCCCCGTATTTCGGCCCGAGGGGTCTGCATACGCTGGTGAGAAGAAGCCTCCTGCCTTCTTGTTCCTGATCCAAGGCTTGCATCTGATTATCTCCTAATTCTCGGTCTCCCATAAATCTGACCCTCAACCTTGCCGGTTCAAACGGGCCGACAGGAAATCTCAACGACTTCGTGATCAGAAATAGGGTCCTGATATTGTCATGGTGAAATTCATTCTATTTTCCTCTGCTCTCAAAGTTTTCGTCAGAACCTTCGATCTGCAGAGCGTACGTGATTGCTGCACATGCACAGTACTTTTACTGACAAAGGGCGGCAAAGTGATAGAAATGATAAAAAGCAGTATGCGTTAATGGTAGTTTCGCAACTCTTATTCCGGCAGAAAGCGCTTCATTATGCACTCATTTCAATCAGATTTACACCATAAGTATATCGGCACTTATTCCAGAAAGCAAAACGTTATTCTCTCTTTTTTGAAATATATTTTGTGGGCCCACGCCCGCTCAGAATGCATCTTTTGCTCTCATTCTTTTGCTGTGGCGTGCCCGGCTACGGCGTGGCCTCGTCATCGTTTTGCCTGCGTCTCGACTGCTCCAGTACGGTGTGGACAAAAGTGTCAAGCCTGACTCTCTGCGCGGGCCCTTCGGTACCCCCGTACGTCAAAGTCATAACCGGTGTGTCAGGATAGGTGTTGCGGACCAGAGGCAAAGCTGCGTCGATCGCCACTCCCACCATGCAGCCAACGGCAACGGCGTTTATGACTCCATGAACGTCACGCTGGATAAAATCGGCGATCTTGCCGACGCCCAGCAGGACCAGCCAGTTGGTGTGTTCCGAGACAAATGGCTTGGCAAGCTCTACAAGCCTCGATGGTTTCTGCTCACTCGCCAGCGCCAGAGCCTCGGGATCAACGTTCCAAAACAGCCGTTTGACGATCCCTGTTGTGATTCCCCATGAGAGAGTCTCCCAGAATGCATCCTTGATGTGCAGTCGGTGCGCATCTCGCCTGCTGTCCCTCCATGCCGTGATGTCCACGCCGGCAACAAAATATGGACCCGGCCAAACCTCGCATCCCATGCTCTCGAGCTGACGGAAAAGGCCCATGTTGCCGACAGGATTGGTTCTCGTGTACTGGTCGCCCGTTACTCCTACAATCGGCCTGTCACCGGGATTCCCGCTTCGCCGGGCCGCCATCAATGCACGCACGCCATGGGCCAGCTCGGCCTCGACACTTTGTTTGTTGGCCACGGCGTGGGCAATCCTTGCCACGGCATCGGCGAATATAGCATCCACTGTGCCGCTGTGCAGCTCATAAGCCCTGAGCCTCGTGGCCAGCACGTATAGGAAATCGACCGCGCGGAGACCTTCATAGAGCATGATCAGTCCCGGCACTCCGACTACGTTGCCGATCTGGCGTCCGGATGCATCCCATATTTCAATTGCCGGCAGCTTGGCACGCTCTACAAGTATCCGATAGGCATCGCCATATTGCCTGATCAAACACGGCGTTGCGATCGAGGGGCAGACAAAAACATCGTCCTTATGCAGCTCTCTGGAGCGGGCAATCCGGGCCAGTTCGCCGAGAATGATGGAGAACGGGTGACACTCCCGACCCGAGCTGAGTCCTTCCCCCATGCGCAGTGTTTCGGCATCAGGCGTTGGCAGCACCTGTGCATCAAGGCCTGCCGATCGCAAAACAGCCGCGTATATGCTGGCGTGCTCAGAAAAGTTTGGAACAAACAATCGCTTTCCACGAGGCCTGGGCGTGGTTCCTCGGGTCGGCTTGGGTCTCACAGCGCGCGTAATGCCCAGGCCGATGTGCGTGTCTATCTCATCTGCAAAGGCCTCAAGTCGCGTTATAAGACCAGCCTCTCCGCGGTGTTCGTCAAACTCAAGGAAGAGTCTCGGCCTGTCACGCAGCATCTCGTCCAGATGCTTGGTCGTGAAGGCATCAGGTCCACACCCGTAGTTGGATATGAGAATCGGGAAAAGCCTTTGATCGGATCGGATAAACTCCAGGGCCCGAAGCTGCTCTCTGCTGTAATGCCATGGAAGCGTATCCCACCTCTCTGAAAGAGCAACCTGGTCCAGAGCGAGGCAGTCCCATGGGATGGCAGGCAGGCCGAGTCTTTCAAGGTGGCGCGCCATGAACAGATTCAATGCAGGGTCATGTGTATTGTAAGGCTTGCCCAGCACGACAACAGCTCTGTCAAAATCGGCTTGCAGTGCCCTGCGTCCAAGATTCTCTCTCGCCTGGACAAATTGCTCGTACACCTTCCGCGCTTTGTTCATGGCCATAAGCACCTTGTGGAGCGGCTTGTCAAAGGCCTTTGCAATTACCCTCGTGGCTTCCAGGTCGTCCCAGGGATTCGCGCCTAAGGCGAACTGTGCGTGAATAAGCTTGTCCGCGTATTCGGCTCGGAGCATATCCGGAAACTGCTGCGCGTACAAACACGTGTGCCTTTCTCCTGCATCTTTTCGCGGCCGGCACTCCAGCAGGGACGGGACAAATACGTGCGGCACTCCCTGCTCACCGATCAATGAGGCCACGCATGCGGCGGCCGCCTTGAGTGGAAGACACACCTCAGCCGGCATACCGTGAGCCGTCTCAGTAAGCCTCGCCGGGTCCGCCCTTGCAGACATAACCGGTGCAAAGCCGAGTTCCGAAATCAAACTCACCCAGAAAGGCATGAACTCAAGGGCAAGCGATGCCCTGGGAATGCCCATCCTCAATCTGCCGTCATATGCAGACGATGCGGTCGTGTTGGCCTGTTCCAACAGATCCTCGCGAAGGGCAAAGAGCTCTGGAAACGGTCGCCGCGGCTTCTTCTTTCTGTCGGCCTTCGACCCGTACAGGTCTTCTTCTGTATAGCGCTCGCAGATGTCACCGAAATGAACGGTGCGGCCAGAGACGGTGACTCGATTGACCTGGCAGCGGTTTTCGCATCTGGTGCATTCGAAACTTGAGACTGTCGCCGCCTTGGCGGCCTCAAAGCCGGCAAAGTCTGTCTTGCAGGCAGCGCACTCCATGCTTCGCATTGCCAGCAGCGCCACGCCGATGGCTCCCGAGAGTCTGTTGTAGGGATGGACGTGTACATTCGTCCCGAGTATCCTGCGAAATGCGGCGACGACTGCACCGTTAGAAGCCGTACCGCCCTGACAAACGACGGTTTTGCCGATCGGCTTGCCTGCCACCACTCTATCCAGATAGTTCCTGGCTACAGAGTACGCGAGTCCCGCACAAAGATTGTCCAGCGAAGCGTCCTGTTGCAAGGCGCTGACAAGCTCCGAGTCCATGAAGACTGTACATCGTGTCCCGAGGTCGCACGGAGAGGCGCCCGACAGCGCAAGATCTGTGAATTCCATATAGATGTCAATTCCCAGCCGCTGAGCCTGCTCTTCGAGAAATGATCCTGTTCCGGCACTGCAGATCTTGTTCATTTCGAAATCCAGTAGCCGGCCTTCTCTGGCCGCGATGTATTTGGAGTCCTGACCTCCTATCTCGAAGATCGTGTCAACATCGGGGAAGTAATGTGCGGCGGAAGTCAGCTGTGCCGTGATTTCGTTTCGCACCACATCAGCGCGAAGAATCTGGGCGGCCAGGTGGCGGCCGCTTCCGGTCACTCCAACACCCAGGATCTCAAGCCGGTCGCCATACCGTGCATGGATTTGGCCCAAGCCCTCGTTCAGGGCAGTCAGTGGATCCCCAGCCGTTGCCAGGTATATGCCTTGAATAAGCTCTGTTTCTCCATTCAAGAGTACGAGGTTCGTACTGACAGAACCCACGTCAACACCAAGGAAGGCCTCAACAGGGCCCGGTGCCGGGTCCGGGTTTTCGTCTGGGCGCAGAGCAGCGCTGCGGCCGGGCGCGACAAGGGGCTGAAGCGCCGCCTTGTCTTTGCGAATGTTTCGAGCCGGACGACTCGTCAAGAACTCTGCCAGGGCTTCTGCTGGTAGAGCTTCAGTTTGTTTGAGGCCAGCAATTTGCGCTGCGCCAAAAGCGCCCAGGCACATGGGCTGCTCAGGAACAATGACCGAATCCTGGGAGCCGAGCAGTTCTCGAAATGCCCGTACGAGACCGGGATTGGCAGCACCGCCGCCGGATAGAAGAACCGGAAGTGCAATCTTCCTTCCGTGCATTACAGTGGTCATAAATGTACGGGCCAGAGCCAGACAGAGGCCGTAGGCAATTTCTTCTGTCGGTGTTCCTTTTTGCTGCAGATGTATCATGTCCGACTTGGCAAAGACTGTGCAGCGGCCGGCAATTGTGCAGCCTTTAGCGGCCATGGCGGCCACCTTACCGAGTGTCTCCACGCTGATCTGGAGACGATTTGCCTGCTGCTCCAGGAAGGCTCCTGTCCCGGCGGCACACAGTCCATTTGTTGCGAAGTCACGTACTTCCCAGGGATTCGGGCCGGAACCTGTAAGCAATATCCACTTGGAGAACTGACCGCCTATATCCACCACAGTGCGGATGCCCGGCAGCAGTTGTGTGGCAGCTCTCGCCGTGGCCATGACCTCATTGACCTTATGCGCGCCTGTTAAGCCCGAGAGCAAATCCTGGCCAATTCCTGTTACTCCCAGGTTGACGTGTGCATCGGCGATGGACTTTCGAACATCCCCCAGCAAGAGTTCGGCAACGACATCAAGGGATCTGCCCTTGCCGGGCCTTACCCAAGAATAGCGCTGCCCGTCGGGAGCGATTGCGACCACCTTGACGTGAACGGAGCCGATGTCAACGCCTAACTGCCAGAACGTGCTCATAATCGCGTCTCCGTGGTCTATTGAGGCTCACAGCTCAGGAACGCGTTCGAGAGCGGTCGCATGCCTCGGACACCTTCGTCTTCCTTTAGCCGGTCCGTTTGGGTTTGCTCGCGCTCTGAGACCCGAAGGCAGCAAGATGCCCCCGGCACCATCGGCGGGGGCCATTGCGAATTCAAGCGATGTTGGGAATGAACGTGCAACCCGGTCTTCTGACCTGAATGACAGTATAGCATCAACTAAAGGTTTCTGCAAGACTAACCTCTCGCAACTTTGGATTTGCTGATAGGATCTTACCCGAGTAATCCTCTACTCGCTGCTTGATGGCTTTGGTCTTGGGAGTAATATCCTGATTAGCAATCAACTGTCAATAGGCAAGTACTCTAACTCGCCTGGCAGACCCCAGTACAGTGTTACCTTGCCGTCCACGTTTCTTGCCTGAAATGCAGTTCTGGCCAGCTTTTCAATATGTTGAGATTATTGGATCATGACCTTCAACTTCTTGACCTCTGCTAACAGTTGCGGGACAAGATCACAAACGTCAAGGTCGAATTCAGTTGGTCTTGGAGAAGGCATCAACGTGTTAGTGAAAGAATTCTGCGAAGTCATAGACTAATCACCATTTGCATGATAGACTAGCCTAAATGAAGAACATTCTTCATGCCTCTGCGAACAGGCTCGGATGTTACCCGCGGCTATGTCTTCTTGTGGTTCTCTGCGGAATTGGTGTGTCTGACGGCAGGTTTCTCGATCTGAGAGATGCCCGAACAATGCCGCGAGGTCGAACGGGATGCCGTCCTTGCTCAAAGATCACAACACAATTTCTGGAACCCGGACACCTGGGCCGGCATGGATACAGCTCTGCGGGCTCAGAGAAGAATGGGGTAGTGTACACCTGCGAAGGGGGATTTATTGACATTGCCCATGTGCGTGGAGCCATTGATCGGACGGCATTTATTGCGGCAAAGACCTTTGATGCTTTGAAGAGGGGCGAAACTGAGTTTTCGTTCAAACTAACAGAACCTTCAACATATTTTATCCAACTTGTCCCTCCGCAAGATTGGGAGGACCTGTCCTGGAAGGATAGGGAGGACATTGCACGCGATATCTCGATTAGACTTGGGCAATACTTCGCCTTCACCGCATGTACCTGGCATGAAATCCTGACATGGTTCGGCTACAAAAGCGTGGGCTTCTACCCTGAGTTCCACTCCTCATTCTCATGTGAAGACA
>LJTR01000166.1 GCA_001303465.1 Phycisphaerae bacterium SG8_4 | reverse complement strand
AAGGGGCTTGGATTTCTGATTGAAGCATTCTCCCGAACGAAAGAGCACGTCCCATCGGCCCAATTGGTGTTGCTGGGCGACGGCCTGTCCCGGGCACAACTCGAGCGGCAGGCTTTGGAGACGTCGTGCGGTGATTCGATACATTTTCTTGGCCACAAAGACGATATCGAGCAACTGTACAGGGCTATGGATGTCTTTGTCCTTTCGTCGATTGCCGAGGGTATGCCACGAGCTATACTAGAGGCAATGGCGGCTGGCGTGCCCTGCATCGCCACGGAGGTGGGAGGAATTCCGGAGATTATCAACAGCCCGGAAGTGGGCCTCTTGGTCCGGCCTAAAGATCCGCTAGATCTCGCCCGCGCGATGGTCGAACTTGCCGAAGCAACGGGCGACCAACTCGAAAAGGCTGCTGAGAAGGCTAGCGATAGAGTCCGCATGTTCTACTCTCATGATGTTGTGAGGGAGAAACTCAAAAAACTGTACGAGAGCGAGCTTGAAGCCAGTTGCAAGGGCCGTTAGAATACCCTTGGTGTTTGCACCGATTGACTAAAGATTGAGTGTTGGGGCGTTTGTGCGCAGGTCAACCAACGGAGCGTAAAGTAGGAAATCAGTATGAGCTTGGCGGAATGCACGATAATCGACCTTCCCAAGATTGTGGACAGTAGAGGTAACCTTACCTTTATCGAGGCAAATGAGCACGTACCTTTTGAAATCAAAAGGGTTTATTACCTGTATGACGTTCCGGGAGGGGCGGTCAGGGGCGGCCATGCGCACAGAGAATTAAAGCAGTTTATAATAGCGGCGATGGGCAGCTTTGATGTTATCCTGGACGACGGATTTGAGAGAAAGCGGTATCACCTGAATCGATCTTACTACGGGCTGTACATCCCCAGAATGGTATGGCGTGAACTGGACAATTTCTCCTCCGGTTCTGTGAGTTTGTGTCTCGTTTCCGAACTCTTTGATGAAAACGACTATATAAGGGACTACGAAAGATTCAAGAGAATCGCCAACAAGCAGGCCCTGGAAAATGGGCAACAGAGCAGTGATCAGAACATTGTCGGCCAATAGAGAAGGGCTTTGGACGGATCGTAATACCGTGTAGATGAGTGCGGACTGGTACATGGTAGACGGACGCATATGGTTAAGTATCGAGTGACAGGCGTCGGTTTCTGTGCAGAATACCATGAACAAGCAAAGCAAAGATGACTGCCCTGCAACAATCCATCCGTTGTCGGATGTGCAGACCACAAAGATAGGCAGAAATACCCGTGTGTGGCAATACGTCGTGATTCTTCGCGACGCGGTTATTGGGGACGACTGCAACATCTGCTCACATTCTTTTATCGAGAATGACGTGTTGATAGGCAACAGAGTCACTGTCAAGTGCGGGGTCATGGTATGGGATGGTGTCACCATAGAGGACGATGTCTTCGTAGGTCCGAATGTGACCTTCACCAACGACAAGTTTCCGCGCTCCAAGGACTACAAAGAACCTGAGAAGACATTGGTGAAAAGAAACGCCTCGATAGGGGCAAATGCGGCGATCCTCTCAGGAATTGAAATCGGCGAAAACGCGATGGTTGCAGCCGGAGCTGTTGTTACCAAGAACGTGCCGCCCAACGCAGTGGTTGCTGGGAATCCGGCCAAGGTAGTCAGGGTTCTGGAATGATCAAGTTTCTTGACTTAAAGGCTGTAAACGAGCGACATGCGGAAGACTTTCGAGCTGCATTCAATCGAGTTCTGGACAGCGGCTGGTATCTTCTGGGCGAGGAACTCGCGAACTTCGAATCGGAGTTTGCCTCGTATTGCCGGACCAAACACGCGGTGGGAGTCGGTAGTGGCTTTGACGCCCTGATCCTCACTATTCGGGCGTACGGCTTCGGCCGAGGTGATGAGATTATCGTTCCATCGAATACATATATTGCCTCTGTTCTTGCCATAACCGCGTGCGGCGCCGAACCTGTCTTTGTCGAGCCGGACCCGCGGACCTACCTTATAGATGCTACGGGCATTGAGCAGAAGCTTACCGAGAGGACCAAAGCAGTCATGCCTGTTCATCTGTACGGCCAGAGTTGCGAGATGACCGCAATCTGCAAGCTTGCCGCCAGGCATCGGCTCAAAGTCATCGACGACGCCGCTCAGGCGCATGGGTCCGTACGCGAGAAGGAGCCTGCTGGATCAGGCTCCGAGAACCGTGCAATTGCATTTAGCTTCTATCCCGCCAAGAACCTGGGCGCCATGGCCGATGCCGGCGCCGTTGCCACCAACGACGGCGAGCTTGCTGAGAAGATTCGAGCACTCAGGAACTACGGATCTGGTGAAAGGTATTTCAACAAGTACGCGGGCGTCAACAGCAGGATGGATGAATTTCAGGCCGCTGTGCTGAGCATCAAATTGAGAAGTCTGGACAAAGACAATGCCAGCCGGCGCAAGATCGCTCAATGCTATCTTGAGACAATAAATAACGATAGAATCATCCTGCCAAAACCTCCTGCGAATCCCCAGGACCATGTGTGGCATCTGTTTGTCATAACCACCAAAGAACGTGACAGATTGAAGCAGTATCTCCTCGACAACGAAATCCAGAGCCATATACACTACCCTGTCCCGCCCCATAAGCAGCAATGCTACCGCGATTACAACAGCCTGTCTCTGCCGATTGCCGAACGTCTGGCGAACGAGGTGCTGAGTCTTCCAATGTCACCTGTAATGAGCGAAGAAGATGTCCAACGAGTTGCGAGGATCGTCAGTGACTGGAAATGAGCGACCTCTTGTATCCGTCATCATCCCTTACTACAACGGCCGCAGGTTCGTCAGGGAGGCTGTCCAGTCGGTCCTGGACCAGACGCACGATAGCATCGAGATTGTCGTGGTTGACGACGCATCTCCCGACAAGGAAGATTCTGATTACATAGGAAAACTCGCCGATGAGCTCGGCTTCAAACTGATTAGACACTCGGCCAACAAGGGCATCGGCCGTACGCTTGCCGATGCAGTCGAAGCGTCAAGCGGAGATTTTATAGCAGAGCTGTCCCAGGACGATCTCTACAAACCCGAGAAGATTGAGAGACAACTGGACGAGCTGACGACCAACGATTTGGATGCTGTCTACGCCGCCGGCGATGTTCTTGATCACAACAGCGGGCAGTTCCGCAACCGTAATACGGCCAGGACGAAGGAAATAGTCGAATCAGGCACTGCCGCCGAAAGGCTGAAACATCAGAATCTGCCGTGTATTTCCATGCAGGGTCTTCTGGCGAAACGCTCGGTCTTTGAAAATGATGTCATTGGCATCTGGCGGGATTATCTTCTGGATGACTGGCCTGTCAACATACGTCTGTTCGAGCGATACAGGGTGGGATTTGTAGAAGGTCCACTTTGGACCAGCCGGACGCACGGGCAGAACACCAGCGTGAATATCTGCAAATGGCTCGGGCCGCAGATTGAAGTGGTTGCGCGCATGGCACCCGAGCATCTCAGGGCCGAAGCCGTAGGAAACCGCATCTCGAGCATGGCCCGCAGATTACTCAAGCAGCAGGGCAGCAGCGATCAAATAATACGTCTTGCCTTTGCGGGTTTGATGCTCACCGAGTCGCGACAGCAGCACACGAAGGCGACAAGGGTCTTGGACAAGATCCCTTCCGGCAAGAGAAAAGCAATAGCTGCCTCCAAAGCTGATCTTTTGGAGAGTATACTGGCCTCGCCACAGCAGGAGAACACCCAGCAAACGTCAACAGGCACGGGCTGGGAAGACCTGGGCAGGAGTATTGCTGGTATTGTACTCACTCATGAGGGCGACCGTAAGATCCACGAGATCGGCCGAGTATTTTCCTCACTGGCCGGCACAATTGAGTCCAAGGGCGGCTCTGCCGACCAGGTAATCCGTGTCGCGCTTGCCGCTCTGATGTTGATGAGTGACCATCATGATGAGATAATGGTAGCCGACTTGATGCGATCTGTTGGCGTCGAAGACAGGAACGAATTAATTAGCCGCAAGATACGGATTCTCCGGGCCAGGAGCAGGCCGACCCTGAAATCCATTTTCCGAGTATAGGCGATCGAACACAAAAGGAACTGTATGAGAGTATTGTTGGTAAACCCTCCTGAAGTCGACGAGATAAAGGCAACTATATCTGCCCATGCTCGCAACAATCTGGTGACTTTAGGCCTGCTCTATCTGGCCAGTCATTTGGAAGCTGACCATGACGTCAAGGTTGTGGATATGTCGTTGTCAGAGCAGACCACGAGCGAACTGCCGGGGATCATCGATGATTTCAGACCCGACATTATCGGGATAACTTCTGTCATCACCCTATGGGGCACGGTGCTGGATTTGGTACACACTGCAAAACGTCATGCCCCGGATGTCGTAACAGTTGTCGGTGGAGCTAATGTATCCAAGTACCCTGCTGAAACTCTCAGTCATAAGGACATAGACTACATTGTCGTGGGCATAGGACAGAAACCGATGCTAGAGTTGTGTAACCGACTCGAGAAGCGTGAAAGGGATTTTGACATAGAGAACTGTTACGTCCAAGGAAGAGATTACCCAAGTTTTACGACCGTATACTCAGAAGACTGCCATATAGACAACTTTCCCTTCCCTGACCGTCTCGCGACGCCCTATGATCGTTACTATGCATCCATAAGTCCCGAAAATCCAACCACGTCCATGATAACGAGCATGGGTTGTCCTTACAAATGCGCGTATTGCAGCAGCAGGCTCGAGCAGGCTTTTCAGCTGCGCAAAGAGACCAGAGTTGTCGATGAGATGGCCGAAATAGAGCAGATTGGCATCAAGAGCATTCTTTTTCAGGATGACCTGTTTACGATCAGGCTTAGCCGCGTCAAGAATATTTGCGAGGACATAATCCGCAGGGGCATCAAGCTTAACTGGTCGGTTAAATCGAGGATAGACTCCATAAGGCCCGAGATGCTCGATGTCATGCAGCGAGCCGGGTGCTCGAATATCCATTTTGGCATCGAGTCGGGAAACGATTCTACGCTTCGGCGAATGAAGAAGGGCTATGACGTCAAAAAGGTCAGGGAATCCATCAAGATGGTCAAGGCCTCCGGCCTACAGTGTACCGGAAACTTTATGCTTGCCTATCCAGGTGAAGAAGAAGAGGATGTGCTGAACACGATTGAATTCGCAGCTGAACTGGATCTCAACATGACACATTTTGGCATAACGTATGCTATGCCAATGACGGAGCTATTCTACGAAGGTGTTAGGGCGGGGCGGCATTCCGGGAAAGACCCATGGAGCGAATTCACGCGCAATCCGGACAAGGGGGAGGACCTTTTTAGAATATATGCATCCAATAGATTCAGCAATGATCAGCTCAACAGATTCCTCGAAATTGCATTCTCTAAGAACAGAACCCTGTTTGATCTGAACAAGGAAAAGCAAGCATGTCAGTCTTCAGGCTAATGGGCGGACTCAACAACCAGATGTTTCAGCATGCCACGGCCAGGACTCTGGCGCACAGGCACGACTGCCAGGAAGGGTGCGAAAGTCTAGTACTGGGGATACAGAGAAAATGAAGAACTGTACTCTATTTGTTGCCAGTTGCGACAAGTATCACCAGGCTTGGAAACCTTTCTTCTTCTTCGTCAAGAAACATTGGCCTGATTTCAGCATGCCGGTAATTCTGAATACCGAAACGAAGTCCTTTACTTATGAAGGTTTTGATATTAAAACTTTCTCCCTCTACAAAGAATGCCAAGACGTACCCTGGGGAAAGAGGATGCTCGACCATTTGGACAAAGTTGAAACTGACTATATTCTGTGGATGCTTGAGGATTACTTCCTACGAAGTGATGTCGATGAGGGCAAATTGAATCGACTGATAGATCTTCTTGATGGGAACAAAGACATCTCAACTTTAAACCTTATCCACGCGCCCATTGGCTATGCTAAAAAGAAACGGCTTGGCGATTTTGTGCTGCGGCCTCGTAAGGGACGTTTTAAGTTTTCCACCACGGGGTTATGGCGAGTTTCGCACCTGAAAGAGTATATATTGCCGCACGAGAATCCCTGGGAATGGGAAGTCGAGGGCGATTATCGCAGCGCCTTCACCAAGAACAGGTTTTATATGCGTGCGGAAGATGCGGAGCCCTATTTGGATTACGGTTTTTCCTATGACTGGATGGGGATAAGGAAAGGCAAGTGGGTTATTGAAGACGTTGGCCCTTTGTTCGAGGCTAATGGGCTGAAGGTTGACTTTGATGAGCTTGGAATTTACCACAGACCGGAACAAGTTCGTTTACGTCCCCGGATCAATCCCACATTGCGAAAGAGGATATCAATGTTTCTCGCACAGTTCAAGCCGAAATACATAAAGAGACGTATTGAAACGGCCAGGAAGTACAGGATGGCCAAGCAGCAGGTTGACAATATGAAGATGTGATAAAGACGGGATGTTCCTGTCGTACAGCTACTGTAAAGGGGGACATTTGACAGGCTTGACACAAATGACAATGACTTCAACGCGTCAAACTGGATCGCATCGCCAAGAAGTTGTCGCTTCCACGACAGAGAGTATAATACTCCTGAACTGACATCTGAGAATGTGAAACTGGAGCATGACTTGAATTCCATTAAGAGACTCTATCGTTCGTATAGGGAAGCACAAAAAGCCAGAGGACGCAAGAGAAAGGCACTTGAGAAGAAAGCAATAAGGACGGCCTTCTATTCGCAGTTTCTCAAACCAGGCCATATTTGCTTCGACATCGGAGCCAATATGGGTAATCGTACAGAGGCCTTCCTTGAGATTGGGTGCAAGGTAATCGCCGTAGAACCTCAGGGGCAATGCGTCGAGCACCTGCTAAGCGTTTTTGGCAGAAACCCGAATCTTGTTATCGTGAATAAGGCCCTCGACAAAGGGCCCGGGGAACAGGAAATCTATATAAGCGATGCACATACGCTGTCGTCTATGTCAAAGGAATGGATAGAATGCGTTAAGAGCGAAGATGGCCCCTTTAAAGACTTTAGCTGGGATAAAAAGGTAACCGTCGAAACAGAGACTCTGGACGCATTGATAAGTCAGCATGGCAAGCCGGCCTTCTGCAAAATAGACGTTGAAGGTTTCGAATACAATGTTCTGCAGGGCCTTACCCAGCAGATCGACGCCCTCTCATTTGAATTTTCAATGGGCGTGATTTACACAACCATGAAATGTATTGAGTACCTCGCAGAACTGGGGCCAACAGTTTTCAACTATTCGCTGGGTGAGACTATGAAATTGGAGCTGCCGGAGCATGTTGATAGGAGCCGCATAATAGAGATTCTGGAAAACATGCCCAGGGAAAAATCGACAGGTGGAGATATCTACGCCATGAGAAACTCATAAAAGACTGAGTTCTGATGTGATAGGGGCAGTCTTGGCCCCCGCTTCGTTGTACTGTATTTTCGCATAAGGAGACACATTGTGATAGAAGATCTTGCTGACAAAACAATCTTGATCCCGGGGGGAACCGGTTCTTTCGGAGGAGCTGTTCTGGACCGGCTGCTACAGACAGATTGCAGGGAAATCAGGATATTCAGTCGAGACGAGTTAAAACAGGAACTGCTCCGAATCAAATATGCAAACCCCAGAATCAAGTTTTATATAGGTAACGTAAGAGACAAAGATGCCGTCGATCACGCCATGCAGGGTGTAGATCTTATTTTTCATGCTGCTGCTCTAAAGCAGGTCCCCTCGTGTGAGTTCTTCCCGATTCAAGCTGTTAGAACAAATATCCTAGGTAGCTACAATGTTATTACTTCCGCAATTGAACACAAGGTAGATTGTGTTGTGTGCCTGAGTACTGATAAGGCTGCATATCCTATTAATGCTATGGGCATGACAAAAGCACTAATGGAGAAGGTCGCTATTTCCTCGACTATGATGCTCGAAGACGCCTCAACAACAGTCTGCTGCGTGCGGTATGGGAACGTTATGTATTCGCGGGGTTCGGTCATACCCCTATTCATAGATCAGGTCAAACAAAACAAGCCCATAACGATTACGGTTCCGGGCATGACGCGATTTTTGCTGCCACTTGCCCGTTCTGTCGACCTGGTTCTGTTCGCTTTTGGCAATGCAGGACAAGGCGATCTGTTTGTCAGAAAGGCACCGGCGTGCACCATCATGGACTTGGCCAAAGCGATCAAGAATCTGTTTAATTCAAGCGTTCCCGAGAAGATCATCGGGATGAGGCATGGAGAGAAGATATATGAAACCCTTGTGACCAAAGAAGAACTCACAAGATCTCAAGATATGGGAGACTACTTCAGAATACGCCCCGACGGTGGAGATCTAAACTATACGCTTTACAACAAATATTTTACGGAAGGTGACCCCGAAGAGGGGAGTATGGAAGATTACACGTCGCATAACACGCAAAGGCTGGATGTGAAACAGACAGAGGAACTGTTGTTGACGCTGCCTGAGGTTCAGGCAGAATTGAAAGGCTAATCGTCAACGTATACTGCTCCTGATTGAAAACTCCCGTGATTGCGCGGGTAAGCGGCTCTGCAATAACAGGTTATGGTTTCCCTCGCGGGAATTTACTACCCTGAAGGGTATAGTTGAGGAACGGATAGCATCATGAACAAAACGAGGGTTGGCATCACGGGTATCGACGGCTTTGTGGGCTCTCACCTAAGAGACCGGTTGTCGAGAGAAGACGATATCGAGGTGCCTGCCTTCGAGGACTCGTATTTCGACGAATTCGACAAACTGACGTCTTTTACCAAAAAGTGCGACGTGCTTGTCCATTTGGCGGCAATGAACAGGGGGGATCAGGAGCAGCTGTACGCCGTCAATGTTGGCCTCGTTGAAAAACTCGTTAACGCTTTGCGGCAGACAAACTCCTGCCCGCATGTAGTATTTTCTTCTTCGATACAATGCACCTTGGGCAATCCCTATGGAAGATCGAAGAAAGAAGGTGCGAGGTTGTTGAGTGAGTGGGCACGGGCGAAAAATGCGCCGCTCAGCATTTTGATAATACCCAATATTTTTGGAGATCAGGGTAGGCCTTTTTACAATTCAGTCGTCGCCACGTTCTGCCACCAATTGACACATTGCCTACAGCCTGAGCTACATGCTGACAAAGAGATCGGCCTGATATACATTAATGAGTTGGTCGAAAAGATTTGCGAGGTGATAAAGAGCCCCCCGAGAGCTATCGACTCTGTCAAGATACATCCCACGAAACGCGTCCTGGTCTCGGAAATCCTGGCAAAGCT
>LJTR01000165.1 GCA_001303465.1 Phycisphaerae bacterium SG8_4 | reverse complement strand
CTGCGGTCCTTAACAAATCACGCCGATTCATAAAATCGCCCTTTCTCGAAAAAGTCCCGCCCAAGAGGCGGAACTACATGTCTACTTTTGAGAGGTTGGCGAATTTTACCATCAGCGATTTTGTCTGTCCAGAGTTAAATCTGACCGAGACGACGCTGTTTGCGCCCATATCTACGAACTTCTCGATCCTGCCGAGACCAAAGGCATCATGCCGAACCAACTGACCCGGAATGAAGTCGGCTATGCTTTCACTTTCGACGCTCTGGTCCTCATCGATGCCGTCGTAGTCGTAATCGCTGCCTTCGGTCTGCTCTGTAATATCCGGGCCCAGCTCGAAAAGAAACTGCGATGGTATCGTCCGCAACTGCTGGCCCCGCACAGTCCGGTATCGGGCATAACTTATATGCAGCCGCGCAATCGCGCGGGTAATGCCGACAAAGAAGAGCCTGCGCTCCTCCTCCAGGTCTTCTTCACTCTCGGCAGCGCTGCTCCTTTCGTGGGGCAACAATCCCTCCTCTACGCCGACTATAAAGACATTCTCGAACTCGAGCCCCTTGGCAGCGTGCAGAGTCATGAGCCTGACGCAATCACTGCTCGCATCGTAGGCATCGGCATCGCTAAAAAGTGAGATCTGCTGGAGATAATCCAGAAGCGATGGTTGTTCGGTCTGCTTGTCATAATCGGCAGCGCTGTTTATCAGCTCATTGAGGTTCTCGAGCGCAACCTCGCCGTCAGCGCCCGCTGCACCCAGAGATTGGGCCATTCCTGATTCGTCAAGCACTCTCGATGCCAGCGGCGCGACCCCTCGACAAGCTCGGGGCAGGCCCTGACCGCCAAGATCTTCTTGAAACTGTGCTATCATGTTTGCAAAGACCGCCAGCCTGGCGCGCGCGGCCTTGGATAAAGACTCAATCTTACCCGATCTCTTGACTGCCTCGAAAAGGCCGATCCTGTTTTGCTCGGCGTATGCCCGGATTCTGTCAATCGTTGTCTTTCCTATTCCGCGCGCAGGAGTATTGATGACCCGCAGCAACGCGATTTCATCACTGGGATTGACAAGAATCTTCAGATATGCCAAAAGGTCGCGGATCTCCTTTCTCCTGTAGAATTCCACGCCCCGGACAATCTGGTACGGTATCCTGCTGCGAACAAATGCTTCTTCGAGCGCGCGGCTCTGGGCATTGACCCGGTAGAAAAAAGCCATATCGTTGAGCTTGGCACCGTTGTCTGCGAGCTCGATGATCTGCCGGGCAACAGCCTCGGCTTCCTCGTGCTCACCCTCATAGGCTGTCAGCACGACACTTTCACCGGCGGGTTTGGTCGCAATGAGTTTCTTGTGTTTGCGGTTTCGGTTGAACGCGATCAGATTGTCGGCGACCGCGAGGATATTCGCCGTACTGCGGAAATTCTCCTCGAGCTTGATAACCACAGCGTCGGGCCAATCGCTCTCAAAAGCCATTATGTTGCGGATGTCGGCCCCGCGCCAGCGGTAGATCGACTGGTCGGGATCACCGGTGGCGCAGATGTTGCTGTGCTGTGAAACCAGCAGCTCGGCGATCTTGTACTGGGCGTAATTGGTGTCCTGGTATTCGTCGATCAGCACAAACTTGAAGCGGTTGCTCAGCTCAGAGCAGACATCGGGGCAATCTCTAAGTAAGACCGCGGTCTTCATCAGCAGGTCGTCGAAATCGACGCCGTTTCGCTCGCTCAGCAGGTTCTGGTAGCTCCGATATACATCGGCCAATGTCCTTGAAAAAAAATCGCAGGCCTCTTGGGCGAAAGATTCGGCGTCTCTGAGTTTGTTCTTGAGAGCACCGATAGCCTCGAGCATCCGAGCCGGTGGAAAATTGGCAGCGTCGAGGTAGCGATCCTTGACTGCCTGCTTGACGCACCGCAGCTGGTCTGCCTGGTCGTAGATGCTGAAGTTCGCGCTGATTGCCGCTCTGTCGGCATACCGACGGAGAATCCTCACACACAGTGAGTGAAACGTGCTGATGTGCGCGCCGGCGGAGCCTCCTAGAGACAGTGCCCTCTGCCGCATCTCCTCTGCAGCTTTGTTTGTGAAAGTTATAGCGCAGATGTTGTAAGGGGCAACGCCCGAGTCGATCAGTGCCGCGATCCTATGTGTTATTACGCGCGTCTTGCCGCTGCCCGGGCCGGCGAGGACAAGCAGTGGTCCCTCCATATGAAAGACCGCTCTTCTCTGTGAGTCTGTCAGTTGTCGTGCGAGTGCCTCGTCCATGCATTAAGTCGCTTTTGTAAGCAGGGCCCATCGTTCAGTAGCTCTTTATCAATTCCATCTTCTGCTGCGTTATTCTGGCCTTCTGTTCTTCCAGCTGCTCCTTCCACGGCTGCAACTGTGTGGCAAGATCGGGCCATTCGATCTCTATGCGCGCCAACAGGCTGAGCCTCAGTTGGGGGACAAATTGCATGTCGTCCAGAAAATCGCGAAGTGCGAAATACTTCAACAGGTTGAACTCGGGCAGGTCGATCCGATTCTCATCCAGGTATTTGCCCTGGTAATAGTCATGAATCTGTCTTGCCAGCGAGTCTCTGCCGGCGGCCGCCTCGTCGTCGCCAATTGCATAGAGAAAAAAGCTCTCTCGAAGCAGAGAGATTATCTGCTCCTTGGCATTGGTTATGTCGATGCTCTCGATTTCCTCAAGAAAACGCGCCCTTGCAAAAGCTTCGAGCGGAACCTTGAACTCAGGCAGGTCGGGATAGCCCTCCCTCAATTGATCGTAGATCCTCTGCGCCTGACTCTTATGACCCAACTGATAGAAAGAAAACAGGGCGTTTCGAAGCATATTACGGTAACCATTCCGCATGGATTCGTAGGTGCCTCTGTCGTCCTTGTACTTTTCAATGTTCTTCAGAGCGGACTTATTGTATGACTCGAACATCCTCATATCCGGTCTCAGGAAGACCTCCTTTAACGTCCGCGTCTGATATCCCTGTGAAAGGTCCTCGCCGGTTATTTCCATCGGCACATCATGAATTATCAACTTTCCGTTACGGAAGAGGTTCTGAAGACTGTGATTGACGATGCGGTCCGTGTTGGTTTCATTTATCTCTATCTTTCGCGCCTTCTCTTCGGCTGCGATCCTGAGCCCTTTAACAGCCCAGTAGATAGCGTGACTGTCCGGATGCCGCCAGTCCAGAGGTAGATGCGTGTTCGGATCCGCAAAGTCAATGGGGCCATAGGTGTCGTTCAATTCCCACATCATGGCCGGATCAAGTTTCCACAGTCTGCGCAAGTAGTAGGCCTTGGCGAAAAGGTCGAAATTCTTGAGGGCGTCACTGCCCCTGAAATCGTCTATCGCCTCGCCGGCCGCCCGGGTGTATCTCAGAGAGTTCTGACGCAATGAAAGGTAGTTGCCGACAAACGTCTCGTCGTCGGCAAAATTCGGGTCGGCGGACTTCAGGGCATTGACCAGCGAGGCCACGTTGGGATCTCTGTTGACTTGCCGCCAACTGATCGGGGCTTCGGCAAGTGCCTCGAAGTAACGGTTGTCCTTCGAATCGAGCTGGTTGTCCTCAGAAGCGAGCAATGGCTCCATCGCCATTGCCAGTTGAAGCTTGTAGTACTTGTGCACATCATCCGAGACGCCGCCCATCTTGTGCTGGAAGATCCGGGCTATCTCGTGGTACAGCGTTATATTCTTGAGCTTGTATTTTTCGACGGCTTCGTCACGAATCAGCTCGTAGCCGTTCCGTACCCAGCGCCACCGCTGGTCCGGCTGCGTTGCCGGTATCGCCACGGAAATGTTGTAGGCCATGTTCCAGGCGTGAAATTCCCAGACGGATGCAAAACGAGGCTGCAGGATGGTAATCCATTCTGCAAGCTGTCTTGCGTCGAAGAACAGTCCTTCTTCTTTGAGCCTGTCGGCCCGCATCCACAATACGTCCACGGCCAGTCCGCGAAAAGCGCCCGTTGCAACGGTCGCCAGCAGCAGCGAAGGAGGAAGGTCCTCCGGCCTGTCAATCACCAGATTCATGTCATGACGCTGGCGATTTATAGAATCGAGCTGCAGGCCAGCACCAATACAGAAGCCGACGGCCAAGAGAATGCACACACAACAGATTATTATGTCACGAAGACGCATAACCAACTCAGGTCGCCCACAACCTGCTACCTATGCTGTAATTCTGGCAATTTCTCGAAACCTGAAGATCAGCAGGCCAAGAAGCAACAACAACCCTGCCTTGACAAAAACCATGTCCCCGTCGAAGCCCCACCACGGAGGAAGAACCGCAGCCTTGGCCAACTCCGACCAGCTCAACAATCGTGCAGGGACGAGGAATTTGCCGGGATTGAATTTGTCGAACTGCGGAAGCAGTTGAATCACCCGCTCGAGGGTGTACGAATAGACGGCGCCAACGTTCTCGCTGAGGTAGCCGAAGGATTCGGTGACAAAGCCGCTGAAAGTCGCCGTAAAGAAGAACACCAGACAAAACAAGACCGCGACGGGAAACGACAGAAAGGTCGAAGCCATAAGACCCAGACAGGCGAGGAATATCAGCCGTAGCAGGATCGAAAAAACCGATCTGACAAAATTGGCACCGAAACTGTCGGCCTTGTAGAGCACCTCGAAACCGTCCAGGGGGAAGATGACGGGCGCTTCGTTCGGAGGTATATTCACGAACGCGATGGCCAGTTTGCCGTCCTCCGGAACGACGTCGGACGGAAATTCCACTTCATGGAAAGTCCGGGCCGCGTGCTTGTGGGACTGCTCATAAACAGGAGTATCCGGCTGTTCGCCGTACTTGATATACTGGTCGTCACCGGCGAGCCACAGACTGTAAACCTGCGAATCTGGCGGATTCGGAAAGATGTCGTACTTGAACCTGATGAACATCGTCTCGGCGAGTGGCTTGACATTGTCGAATTCCCAGATCAGCGCCCGGCCGACCTCGGCCGCCCGCTTGGCAAGCTGCTTGCGTTTGGTCAGTTCGGCAATGATGTCCTCTCGGGTCTCATCGGGCGGCAACTCGTTTCTTCGTTCAAGCTCTTCGTATCTGGCCAGGACTTCCTCGGTGACGTCCTCCTCAGGGACGTTCAGTGCCGCACGGGCGGTGAAGAACTCGTTCTCGGCCTGGATGAGCTCGGCCTCGCTGGCATTGGTGAAACTCGGCGTGTAAATGGTGATTGTATATATGACGGCCGAGAAAAGGGCAAGCAGCATCACGTCCAGAATAATCACGCCGAGCAGCTTGCCCAGGACAAACTGGTAACGACGAATTGGCTTGGTGATAACCGTATAGATCTGTCTCTGCTCGATATCGCTTGTCACCGTATAGACCGAGATTATGATCGTGAGCACGCAAAGCAAAAGACTCATCAGCGAAAGACTGTAGCTTACGAAGGTCTGGAGCCTGCCTTTCAGGGTCTCGTCACCGGTGGCCGAAAAGCCGAGAACCGGAAGGATGACGATAAGCAACAACAGGGACACCAGGGCTACTTTCATCCGCAGAGCCTGCTTGATCGTGTTTGTGGCGACAGCCCAAATACTATGCATCGCCGGAGCTCCCTGCCTGCGAGTTATCAGTCTCTTGCCCGTCCTCGTTCTGATCGGCTGGGCCGCCTGTGAGCCTCTGCAGAATGTCCTTGTTGACTTGCTCGGACTCTGGAGTGGGCGTCTGGACGGCTTCGGTCTCAACCTTCTCCTGGAAGCCCGCAATCCCAGGCTGCCCGGGCTCACTCGAACCAGCAAGCTTGCTCAGCAATTGCTCATCGGGTCTGCTCTTAGAAACCGTATCGGCGGCGACATCTTCGGTGAGCGGTCCCCTATCGGAAAGATCCGGCGATATCGGAGCAGCGACGAGCTTGTCGAGTATATTCTCCACGGCGGGCGGCTGCGTGAGGAAATCGCCTATCTTGGTCGTGCTGACGGCCCCGCTCGTAGGCTGGGCCTTCTTCTGGGCGGCCGTGACGGTCCTGATGAAGAACGTTTCAAGCTTGTCCATGGGGGAAGTGACCACACATTCGGCGTTTTCATCCCGGACCAACTGCTCTATCTTTGCGACAGTCGCATCGCTTATTGCGTCGGTTGTGATCTGCCTCTTGTTTGTCTGCTGCAAAAGGTCCCTGACCTGGCCCTGGCTCTGTATCCTGCCGCCGTAGAGAATCGCGATCCTGTCGCATACATCCTCGACATCGGCAAGCAGGTGACTGCAAAGCAGAATCGTCTTGCCGCGCTTGGCAAGCTTTATTATGAGATCCTTTATCTGTCTTGTTCCGATCGGATCGAGGCCGGTGGTCGGTTCATCAAGTATCAGCAGATCCGGATCGTTGATCAGCGCCTGCGCTAGGCCGATTCTGCGCGCCATGCCCTTCGAAAACGTCCCCACGGCCCTGTTCGCAACGGCCTTTAGGCCGACCATGTCGAGAAGCGCCTCGATACGCATCTTCCGCAGCTTGGGTGGCAAACCGAAAAGTCTGCCGTAAAAGTCCAGGGTTTCCCGGGCATTTAGGTATCTGTAGAGGTAAGACTCTTCGGGCAGAAAGCCTACCCTCGCATTTATCTTGGGATCCGACCCATCACCACCGAGAATCAGGGCTCTGCCTTTTGTTGGATGCAGCAGGCCCAGCAGCATCTTCAAGGTCGTCGTCTTGCCCGAACCGTTCGGACCGAGAAAGCCAAATACTTCATTGCTGCGGACCTGCAGATTCAAGTCATCGACGGCGTAGACTTTGGCCCGGCCCCACCAGTCAGAGAAGATCTTAGTCAGTGAAAATGTTTCAATCGCGTATTCCATAGGACAATCACAGATGGCATTCTAGTCTTCATGGTCGAGTTCCTCTCCACAACGGACGAGCCGGAAACTGTTGAAAACGACGATCAGCGAGCCGACAAAGTGCGCGACCGCAGCGCCGGCTGCCGGTAACCACTTCGCTGCTCCGGCGGCAATACCGAGAATGATAAAGACAATCCCGAAGCCGAGATTCTGGTAAATGACCTTTCCGGTCTTTCGCGAAAGCCGCACGAGAAAAGGCAGACGTCTCAAGTCATCGCTCATCAGCGCGATCGAAGCGGAGTTTATGGCTACGTCGCTGCCGGCCGCTCCCATCGCGATGCCAAGATCGCCCGCCGCCAAAGCCGGCGCATCGTTTATGCCGTCGCCAACTACCACTACGGTGTGGCCGTCCTTCTTGATCTGCTCGACGATCGCCAGCTTGTCCTGCGGCAGACAGTGCGCCTTGAAATCGGTGCAGGCCAGTTCGGCGGCCACCCTGCTGGCGACCTCCTTGCGGTCACCGGTAAGCATCGTCACCCTCTTTATGCCAACATCGATCAGTTCCTTGACCGCGTGGTGTGCTTCGGGCCTGGTCTTGTCCTGCAGACCGATCCAGCCGATGCACTTCGAGTCCTTGGCCACGTAGAGCGTGCTGAATCCCTGCTCCTCGTGCAGAGTCGGGTCGGAAACATTGCTCACATCTATCTTGTTCTCCTTGAGGAAGGTATCTCTTCCTACCAGGATCTTCGCCGAGTCCACCACAGCGGTGACACCTTTGCCCGGCGTCTCCTCGAATTCGTCTGTGGCCGGCAGAGCGATATTGGCCTCTTTGGCCACCTCCCGCAGCGCCCTGGCTGCCGGGTGTTTGCTCATCTGCTCGGCCGAGGCGGCTTCTGTCAGCAGTTCGGCCGGCTCGATGCCTTCGGCGGGTGTGAGCTTGGTCACATACAGCCGGCCCGTGGTGACGGTGCCGGTCTTGTCAAAGACCATTGCCGTCATCTTGCCGGCGATCTCCAGATCGGCGACGTTTTTTATCAATATACCCAGCCGCGCAGAGGCTGAGATCGCCGCCACCATCGCCGTTGGCGTCGCCAAGATCAACGCGCACGGACACGATACGACAAGGATGGCAATCGCCCGGTCCATGTCGCGCGTGAAGAACAAGACTATGCCTGCTATCATCAGGACGGTCGGAGTGTACCATTTGACATTGCGGTCTATGATCCGCATGATCGGTATTTTTGTCTGCTCGGCCTGCATGATCAGCGACTGGACCTTGCCGAGGGTGGTATCTTTGCCGGCCTTGGTCACGGTGATATCAAGCACGCCGGTAAGGTTGTTTGTCCCGGCGAAGACCTGCATCCCGGGCACCTTGTCTACAGGTAGAGATTCTCCCGTGATTGTCGCCTCGTTTACCGAACTGAGCCCCTTGGCAACCTCCCCGTCGGCGGGTATGTTGTCACCTGGACGCACGCGGATGCAATCGCCGGCCTTGAGGCTGCTTACCTTGATTTCCTTTTCATGACCGGCGCTGTCGATAAGATTCGCTTTTGTTGGGGTGAGCTTTATCAGCGATTCTATGGAAGCTCGGGCGCCCAGCGCCGTTCTGGTCTCGATCAGCTCGCTCAGAAGCATGAATCCCGCAACGATGCCCGCCTCGAGATACTTTCCCGTCGCGAAAGCCGCGATTATTGCCAGCGCCACAAGCTCGTCCATGTGCATTTCTTTTCGCATGAGGCTCTTGAAGGCATGCACCACAATGGGTACGCCAAGCAGGATCGCGGCAATCATTGCCAGGAATTTCGTCTGGAAACCTTCTGGGCCATAGAGATACTTCCATCGGGCGACAAAGCTGCAAAACAGCAACATCCCTCCGGCAAGAGTCCCCAACAAAGCCAAGCTTACCCGAACCTGCTTACCGTGCATTTGTCCGGCATGAATATCGTCGTTAAAATGTAGGTGTTGGTGAGCCATAATCTTGTCTCTTGTTTCCCGGATCTCCTTCCATCGGTGCCTCGCGCTGGAGGATTGTTATTGGCCTGCGCCTGTCGACGAAGTCTCTTTCTTCTTCGGTTTCAGCAACGGATCCCTGTTTATCACAATGCGAATCTCTCCGCCCTTGGCGTTTTCGGCGCTCTGAACTACGTACTTCTCCTCGGCATTGGCGAAGATTCGCTTCATCGCGTCGAGGTATATCTTTTGAATTACGAGTTTCGGTCGCTGCCTGTATTCCGGCAGCAAACGCCGGAGGTAGTCAGCGTTGGCTTTGGCGGTCTCTACGACCCTCGCCTGATAGGCCTCAGCAGCAGCCATCTTCTCGCGAGCCGTACCGCCAAGATCCTGCCACAGTGACTTGATCGTCTGCTCATCCACCGTTTCATCGCTCAGAGCGGCATGGAGTCTCTCGGCATCGGGACCGGCAGCTTCATTTAGGGTGTCTGTGGCATAGGTTCTGGCTTGCGTGATATCCCTCTGACTGTCTTGACTGGCCTTGGCAGGGGCGTCGAA
>LJTR01000164.1 GCA_001303465.1 Phycisphaerae bacterium SG8_4 | reverse complement strand
CAGTAGGCGGTGCCTTCGTGGACGCACCGCAGGGCAGTAGAAGATTCGGACCAGATATTATCTCCGGTGTTAAGATCCAGGCAGACGACCTCTCCGCCGTTCTGGTAGAACACCCGGTTGTCCTCAGCGCACAAACTGTTTGTCCTCAGCCTCGATACGCTGGCGCCGTCTTTCCTCCAAAGCTCTCTGCCGGTGCGGGCGTCGAGTGCCACTACCGACTTGGCGCCTTCTGACTCGGTAGCACGCAGACGTTTGACCAATGGCTCGGCCGTCTCCCGCTTATCGGCAGGAGACGACCTGCGTTTTAGCATCTGTGCCCACCTGGCCAACTCGGCGGTCCGCTCGTCGGTAACGCTGCGAATAGCCAGCAGCAAAATGCCTTTGTGCAGGATTACCTCGTCGGCTCCTTCGGTATCGTCATAAACCTTGATGGTCGTACCGGTGGCGGCATCGACTTCGGTCACAGGTGCATGGATGCCGAGAGTGACATAAACGCGGTCGCCGACTGCCACCAGTCTTCGCTGAAGCTGGCGGGGGGTCTGTCCCCAGTTGACAATATGGGGATACCATCCTCCGACCTGTCTCTTCCAGAGCAATGTTCCATTGAAGGCGTCGCGGGCCAACAGTTGCCATTGAGGTGTCTGCCGGATGGATGAAAGGGAGGATTCGTCGACGATATAGAAAATCCGTCCTCCGGCCGAGACCGCGGCAAAGATGTTCGGAGTGTGCTCGTGGCTTCTGTCATATCTGGGCCCGTCGACCCATTGGATATGGCGCGGCGGTCCGACCACCTCATCGTGAGCCACCGCGTTTCCACTGGGGTCGTGAAGATAGTGGGTCCACTCATCAATGTTACTCGGTCGCGGTTTGAAGATCGTATTCCAGTGCCCGTCGCGTTTGGCACAAAGAGCGCCACCGGGAGCGAGCACGCGCATCACTTCGTTCATAGGCACGCCGGCGATCCCGGCGCGCCGGGACTCGGCCACGATAAGGTTCACGAGATTGTCCGTGTAGGGCAGGGACTTTCCGTCGAATTGTTCGATCGACACCGGGCCGTAGATACCTTGCTTGCGGGCGTATTCTCTTGCCCTGCCTACTGCCTGCTCATCAGTGTCCAGCCCGTGGACAATACAGCTTTCGTCTGAGCGCAGTGCCGCGGTCAGTCCCGGCGCGCCGGGATCACCGCAGCCGAGGTGCACGATGATTCCGCCTCCAAAGCCCCCGGCATCCAGAATCTGCCTTGCCTGTTGGTCGTAGCCTCCCTGAGCCATCAAGGCCTGTTCGGCACTGACGCTGCACAAAACAAACGCGATGATTGTGAGCAGCCACAAGCTCGTTCTCATGAGTGCTTCTCCTTGCCAAAAGAGTGTTTCACGACCAGATCACCGGCATAACGCATCTTGGCGGTATTATAGCATTTTCAATTCCTCCGGCAATCCTTCTTGTTGATTCTTCTCGTCCTGCGAGCCACGAACATTATGCGGATCATGGACTTTTCTCATTCTGTGGAATATGATGTGTTCATGAATCGACGAAGACTTATTCAGAATGCGGGACGGTTTGCAGGCGCCGGTCTGATCGGTCCATCCTTGCTGCACATTCCAAAAGCTCGAGCATTTCGAACACCTGAGCCGATCAAGGTCGGGCAGATTGGGACAGCGCACGCACACGCTGCCGGCAAGATGTCAACGCTGCGGAAACTGACAGCAGACTTTGAAGTGGTAGGGATTGTCGAGCCCGATCCGGAGCGACGGAAAGACGCAGAGAGACGCTCGGCCTATCGAGGATTGAAGTGGATCAGCGAGGAGCAACTGTTGAACACGCCCGGGTTACAAATGGTCGCCGTCGAAACGGACATCCCGGATTTGGTGCCGACCGCGATGCGCTGTGTCTCGGCGGCAATGCACATTCATCTGGACAAGCCGGCGGGGTTAGCGCTCAGTGCGTTCAAAAACTTGCTGGACGAGGCCACACGGCATAGGCTTACGGTGCAAATGGGATATATGTTTCGGCACAACCCTGCCTTCAGGTTCTGTTTCCAGGCGGCACAGAAAGGGTGGTTGGGTGACATCTTCGAGGTCCATGGCGTGATCAGCAAGACCATAGGCGCTGAGCAGCGAAAGATAATTGCTGCGTATCCCGGTTCTATGTTCGAACTGGGTTGTCATTTGATCGATGCGATGGTCAAGGTGCTTGGCAGACCGGACAAAGTCACTGGATTCTCGCGACGCACGCGGCCCGAGCAGGATGACCTGGCGGACAACCAGTTGGCCGTTTTTGAATACGCCAGATGCACGGCGACAATTCGAAGCGCCCTGGTGGAAGTAGACGGTCAGAAGCGACGGCAGTTCGTAGTCTGTGGCGACCGGGGGACCGTTGAGATCAGGCCCCTGGAGCCTCCGAAGCTGTTGTTGGCCTTGGATCGGTCGGTCGGTAGATACAAGAAAGGGTATCAGGAAGTTGAACTGCCCGAGATGCCGGGACGTTACGACGATCAACTTATCGAATTGGTTCGAATCATTCGCGGTGAAAAGGAATCGGAATATCCACCGGAGCATGACTTGGCTGTGCAGGAAGCCGTATTGAAAGCCAGCGGGGCGGTGTTGGATTGATGAGCCGCGATGTCGCAACGTGTAGATATTTTCGATTTCAGGGCTCTGCCGTGTCAGGAATAAACGCCTTTGTGTTCGTAGTGATACTCTCACTCACCTGCAACGCCTTTTCACAGAGGGATCTGTTCAGTGACACGTGGGTCGCAACCGATTCCTTGGCAAGGCCGTTGCCCGGCTATGAGGAATGTGGCTCGGTCCGTGAAGGCAAGACCGTCGGCATCTTCTACTTTCTATGGCTCGGTCAGCACGGCACGGCAGGGCCGTTCGACATCACGGAGCTGCTGGCCGAAGATCCTGAAAACCCCGGGTGGGGACCGCCTGGCGCGTTCCACCACTGGGGCCGTGCGGAACTGGGGTACTACCTGTCGGATAGCGAATACGTGATCCGCAAGCACGCCTTCATGCTCAACGATGCCGGGATCGACACGTTGATATTTGATGTGACCAATGCGTTCACATATTCAAAGGTGTATTTGAAGCTTTGTGAGGTTTATCGACAGTTGCGAGAGGCCGGGCACAGGACGCCGCAGATATGTTTCCTGACGCATTCGAGTTCGCAGCGGACGATTGAGACGCTGTACCGCGATTTCTATGCGAAACGATTGCATCGAGACCTTTGGTTCTACTGGAAGGGCAGGCCTTTGATACTCGGTGAGCCGAAGGACTTGCCGGAGGAAATCCGGTCGTTCTTTACGATAAGAAAGTGCTGGGCCTGGACTCACGGTGAAGATACTTGGCAGTGGCTGGATCACTCTCTGGACCGTTACGGCTGGCACGAATCCCCGGATCGCCCCGAGCAGGTGTCGGTAAGCGCAGCGGAGCATCCGGTCAGCAATATCGGCAGAAGTTATCAGGCGGGCGAGCAGCCTGTCGCGAATCGCTACGGCCTTACGGGAAAAGAGCACCTCGGACTTTACTTCGCCGAGCAGTGGGAGCGGGCGTTGAAGATCGACCCGGAATTTGTTTTTATCACCGGTTGGAACGAGTGGGTTGCGCAGCGCTTCATCAAGCAGAAAGATAAAGCCCCCGACAAGCTGGCAGGACAAACACTTGATACAGGTCAGACGTATTTCGTCGACGCATACACGCAGGAATACAACCGAGACATCGAGCCGATGGAGGCGGGGCACTCGGATAATTACTATTACCAGATGATCTCCTACATTCGCCGATACAAGGGTGTTCGCAGACGCCAAAGAGCCGAAACTCATTACTCGATTGAGATTGACGGGCGATTCGACGATTGGAAGGATGTAAGCCCCGAGTTTCGGGACACGATCGAAGATACGACGCATCGCGATGAGCAGGGCTGGGGAAATGCGGGCAGATACGTCAACAATACCGGAAGAAACGATTTCGTTACGCTTAAGGTTGCGTGTGATCGAAAGAACATATATTTCCATGCTAAGACGGCGGCCCCAATTACCTCCTGGGAGGACTCCAACTGGATGCTGTTGTTCATTGACGCAGATCGTGATTCCAAGACCGGCTGGAACGGGTACGACTATCGCATCAACGGCAACGTAACCAGCCGTCTGCAGACCAGCGTCGAACATTATGACAGCCAAAGGGGCTGGACACATAAGTCGACGCTTCGCTATCATACAGCACTAGATGAAATCGAAGTTGAGGTCCCGCGTACGATTCTAAACCTCACGACAGAGAAGCCCTCATTCGATTTTCATTGGGCGGACAATATTCAACAGGAGGGAGAAATTACTGAGTTTGCCATAAGCGGCGACAGTGCTCCAAATCGCAGGTTTAATTACCGTTTCGAGTGGCGCTGATCGAAAGCAGTTCTTGCAGGATCTTGCTGTCGGAGGTATCATGCTCTGTTGGTTTGGTCGTTTCGAAAGGGTTGTAACGTGATGTATCGCCTGAGTCAACTCGTCCTTTTGATCTGCGTTTACACCACCGGCATTGCGACATCTGCACCTGATATCGCAGTTCGGGCCGAGAACTTCACCGTACCGCCGGCTACCGGTCCGGTGACGCATATTCTGGCCCGAAACACGTCTGACACCGAGTGCACTGTGACCATTGAGCCCAAGTTTCCCGCCGATTGGCAATGGACCCCCGGCAAGCGAGAGGTGACACTTGCAGCCGGACAGGTTAAACGCTTACCATTTACGATTGAAAAGGCCTCCGACGCGAAATCAAACCGATATGCGATCGAGATAACGGTTTTCCGTGGTTCCGACAAGACGACCCATCAGCAGGACGTGGTATGTGCGAGCGCACCGTATTTCAAGCCGAAAATCGACGGCAAGTTCAAGGACTGGTCGGATGCAATCCCGATGACCTTCACAACCTCCGGCAAGAAGACCGTCATCAGCACCTATTGGGATAAACGCAATTTCTATCTATACGTGCAGGTTGAGGAGGACAATCTGCAGAGCTACAAGAAAGATGCCGCTGCGGTAGATGCTGTTCAGTTTGCTCTGGCGCCGCGCAACGCCGTCACAGCATCTGGGCCGCAAGCCAAGGCACAAAGATCCGAGTTTCTAGTCGTTGATGTCGGCGGTATGTTCGCCAGAGACAGATGCTTCCAACTGATCAAGCCGGGGCAGGAATTGTCGGTGGCACAAGAGCCAAGCGATCTAAATGCTTTGGCTCTCAAGGATGCTCAGGTGGTTGTCAAGAGGCAGGGCAAGATCACACACTATGAATGTGCGATCCCGTTTGCCGCGATCCCGACCATCAAGCCCAGCGTGGGCAGAGAGATTAGATTCTCGGTTCTTGTGCACGATCCGGACGGGACGGGGCTGCGAGATTGGGGCGAGGCCGCCGGGCTCTGGCCCGAGCAGCGAAATCGGTTTGCGTGGTGTGTCTGGGATTCGGTGAAATTGACTGCCGATCCGCCGTACGACAGCAAGGTTGAATTCGGCCTGTGCTCGTCAAAACGTTAGTAAGAACACGATAATTATAGGCAATATTCAAAGGAGTTTCGCATGTGCAGGAGAGCTCACCTTGCCAAATTGTTTCCGGAAGTGTCGTTTCTAATCTGTCTGGCATTCATGGCCGGATGCACGGTCAATGAGACGTATGTCTCGCAGGACGTTCGGACGGATGGTTCGATAACGACCGGTGTGGCTTCGGTGCAGAATACCGACGCCTTCGAAGCGGGCAGGCAGGCCGCCGGAACGCTTCGAGAGAAGATGGGACAATCACCGCTGCATGCGGTCGTCCTGGCCGAGTGCTTTGAGGGCCGAGCGGAGAAGAAGGAGGTGCTCAAGGGCGTGTGTTCTGTCCTTCCGAAAGAGATCATCTTTGGCTTTTCTACCTACGGCTCGTTCGCTCAGACGGGTTGTCTCGATCTCGATTCCGTGTCCCTGTTTGGCATTGGCGGCGATGGAATCGGAGTCTCGGCGGCGCTCCAGCAGAATCTCGGAATTGCCGGGTTGACTATGGAAGAAGACGAGTCCGAACTCACCGAGTGCCTGCGCACCGGCGGCTCGGGACTGGCTGCCAAAATCCCCCGCAGCGACGATGATCGGCTGATGGTGATTATGGCCGACGCTCACTCTCCGAAGAACCAGTTTCTTCTCGAAGGTGCTCAGAAGGCAATGGGCAAGGATTTTCCAATTACAGGCGGCTCGGCAAACAAGAACGCGGGCCAGACGTTTGTATATTTTCAGGGTCGAATGTATACCGACAGCGCCATTGCCTTGATGCTCTCGGGAGACTTTCAGGTCTCGATGGCAGGCAGGCAGGCAAAAGAGAATGCCAAGGTGATCTCATCGGCCGCCGAGGGCGCCCACGAGGCGTTGAAGGCCATGAAGGCACGACCATTCTCTGTATTGGCTTTCAATTGTGCCGGCCGCCAGGGCAAGCTCGACAACATTGAAGATGAGCTGACGGCGATTCAGGGGATCATAGGCAAAGAGATTCCACTCTTTGGTGCCTACTGTGCCGGCGAGATCGGCCCTGCGGATATCACCGAGAAGGATCCGGCCGCCCTCAGCAGCGGCGTCGGCTGGCACGTGATGTTTACGGTTCTCGGTCGGTAGCGCGAATTGAATTCTAATGCATCGCCAGGCCGCCGCTGACGTCCACCGTGGCGCCGGTCATGTAGTCGCTCCCCCGGCCCGCCAGGAACACGACCATGCGAGCGATTTCCTCGGTTTTGCCAATCCGACGGATTGGGACTCTGTCGATGTACTTTTGCCTGTTGGCATGCAGGGCCGCTGCCATTATTTCGGTGTCCATGATGCCAGGAGCGACGCAGTTGACCATAATATTCTTCTCGGCGACCTCCCTGGCTAGCGAAACCGTGAACGAGACCATTCCGCCCTTGCTCGCGTCGTACGGGGCGTGCCCGGTGGTCGAGCCGCGAAAGGCGGCCTGCGAGCTGATATTGACTATGCGGCCAGGGTGCCCCCTGTCCAGCAGACGCTTGACAAATTCCCGGCTGCAGAGGAATGTCCCCGTCAGATTGACCTGCAGCGTATAGTTCCACATCTGCTCGGTCATCTCCGCCACCTGGCACGTCGGGCAATAAGCAGCGTTGTTGATCAGAATGTCGATCCGGCCGAATTCCTCGTCGATCTTCTCGAACATGGTCACAACATCGCTTTCCTTGCCCACGTCGCCATATACCGGGATTGCTTCGGTGCCGTATTTGTCCCTGATTTGGCCCACAACCTCATCGGCTCTTTCGGCGCTCTGTCGATAGTTGACAGCTACCTTCGCTCCCTCAGAAGCCAGAAGTAAAGAGGTGCTCTTGCCCAGACCGTGTGAGGCCCCGGTTACCAGCGCCACCTTGTCTTTCAAGTCCAGATTCATAATGACACACATTAGCACGAATTCTGGAAAGTGCAAGAAATAGCGGAGAGTGCATTTTCGCTTTTTCGATTGACGATTGACGAGAGTCTCGACATAATCGAGAATCCAGATTCGAGAATCGAGAATTGTCCTGACCATATTGAAAGGGTAAAGAAGTGCACAACATACTGATTGGACCAAGGAAATATGTTCAGGGCCGAAACGCCCTGGCCGATGCCGGCAAGCACCTTAAGATACTCGGCAAGAAGCCGTTGCTCCTTTGGGACGCGACAGTTAAGGATATCGTCGGAAAGACGCTGTTAAAAAGTCTGGCGGATGAGAAACTCAAACCCATCGACGTCGACTTCCAGAGGGACTGCACGCGCAAGGAGGTTGATCGCGTGATCGGGATCATCAAGGACAAAGGGGCCGACATCGCGGTAGGAGTAGGGGGTGGAAAAGCGTTGGACACAGCCAAAGCCGCCGCGATTGAGACGGGCATACGGATTGTCACCTGCCCGACCATCGCATCGACCGACTCGCCCACCAGTGCGGCCAGCGTCTGGTATGACGAAGACGGCAACTGCACAGGATTCGACTGTTGGCCTTTCAACCCTGATCTGGTTCTCGTCGATTCGCTGGTGATCTCCCGCGCGCCGGCCAGGGCCCTCGTAGCGGGCATGGGTGATGCACTCGCCACCTGGGTCGAAGCCAAAGTCGCCCTGCAAACCGGCGCCGGAAACATAGCAGGCGGGGTCTCGACGATGGCTGCGATGGCGATCGCCGAACTTGGCTACGAGGTCCTGCTCGAACACGGCGTCGAAGCCAAACGAGCGGTAGAAGCTGGGGTGCTGACACCCTCGGTCGAGAAGGTAATCGAGGCCAACATTCTGCACTCGGGGCTCGGCTTCGAAAGCGGCGGCCTGGCGAGCGCCCACATGATTGCCAACTGCCTGCCCTCATTTGTCGAGTGCCGCCTCCTCATGCACGGTGAAGAAGTGGCATTCGGAGTAATAAGCCAGCTCTGTCTGGATAAGGCGGTCTCGATGGAGGAGGTCTACGATGTGGTCGATTTCGAAGTCGCCGTCGGTTTGCCGGTGACGTTCGCCGAGATAGGCCTCGAAGGCGTCTCGCCGGAAAGGCTCAAGGCAATAGGAGATGCCTGTGCCTCCGAAGGGTCGCTTTGTGGCAGTCACTGTTTTGAGGTTACGTCGGAAGCAGTCGTGGACGCGATGATAGCAGCCGATGCGCTGGGGACCGATCGCAAGAATCTTGCAGGAGTCTGAAGGTAGAAGAAAGCCTTTGTGGAGAAGCGATTATGGTCAGAAAGATGCTTGTCGGTGTGGCTATTGTATCGGGCATAATCTGCAGTCTGATTCTCAGCGGCTGCAAAGTCAAGTTGTAACAACGATCATTAACACCGTACCTTAGGGAGAAACGATCATGTTAAGAAGTAAACTTGTCAGTGTGTCAATCGTGTCGGTCGTACTTTGCGGTCTGGTTCTTACTGGTTGCAACAGCGAAAGAAAGGCCCGGTTGCTGGTCAAGCTGCCGGACTACTGCAATACGCCTGATGGAATGGCGCTTATGCCGGATGGGGGCTTTGTGCTGTCGGTGCCGAATTACAACGATCCGAGCGCCGGCGCATTTATAATGAAGGTTTCGGCCAGGAACAAGGTTTCAAAGTTCTTCATCCCACCGGCTCACCCCAAGACCGGAACCGCAGCTCCCATGGGGATATGCCTTGCGCCGTCGGGCGATCTGTACTACGCTGACAACCTGTTTGGCCCGGATACGCCCCAGACCTCGCGCGTTATGCGCATCGTCGTTGAAGACGGCAAGCCACAAGAGGCGGTCACGGTAGTCTCGGGTTTCAACGTAGCTAA
>LJTR01000163.1 GCA_001303465.1 Phycisphaerae bacterium SG8_4 | reverse complement strand
AAACTGCGGTCACTGTTATACCCTTTAGGGTAGTAAATTCCCGCGGGCAAGACCATAACCTGTTGATGTAAAGTCACTTGCCCACGCAAGAACGGGAACTTCCAATCGGGAGCACCATAAATAGCGAGGTCGAGAAATGAGACCACCGGAAGACATAGAGAAGTTGATTGACAACTTAAACGATACGACCAGCGCCGAGATGGATGAGCGAGTCATAGGAGACGTCCTGAGTGCACTGGAAGAATCCGAAGAGACATCGGCTCGGAGCCAGCCGAATATCAGGAGAACGATCATGAAAAATTCAATCACAAAACTCGCAGTGGCTGCGACAGTCATCGTCGTGGCTATCCTGGGATTGTCCGAATTCATCGGCACTGAAAATAAGTCCGGCGTCGTCTGGGCCGAGGTCGCAAGAAAGGTCGAGACCAGCCAGGGTCTTATAGTCCACTGTACTGAGACCATTTCCTTCATGCCCAACGACAATGACTATTCAATCAAGTACTTCTCACCCACACACTCTCGAACGGATACTTACAAGGCAGGGAAGATCACCGATTCCTACTACACAGACCTTGAAGCCAAGACCTACACAGGCGTCCACCACACGCGCAAGCACTACCTGTCCGTTACAATCTCCCCGAGCAACGAGGGATTTCTGGAAAAGCAGGAGGACTGGATGAATCCAAGGTACCTAGTTCAGAAGATCCTGTCCTGCCAGCACGCGGAACTAGGGCAGAAAACCATCGATGGCGTGCTGTGTGAAGGTCTGGAGACTACGGACCCTGCTGTCTTCGGGCCTCTGCCGGGTCCGGTCGACCGACTGGATATGCATCTTCGATTGTGGGTCAATGCCGAAACGCAATACCCAGTCCTTTTCGAGTGGAAGGTGAACGCCGAAGCGGATGGACAAGTGGTGGCAAGTGAGGCCGTAATGGACCAGTTCCAATGGGATGTGGAGTTGGATCCGAGTTTCTTCGAGCCGAACATCCCCCCGGACTATGTGTCGATGAAGGATCTATAGCACGCAAACAGAGCCGCTCCTTCACAGGCCGGGACTGCTTGCCCGGCCTTCTTTGTGCGCTTTTGCGAGGGGAAAACTACGTTTTGGGATGAGCAATCTCATGAAGTTGCAGGAAAGTGTGTCTTGATTATACTAAGAGCGGCGGCTTTGGTGTGTTATAGGTGAAGAAAGATCTTTGCTATGATGCGTTCGGCCAAATGGTACAGGACAGACTGCTTATCTGGAAATTCAAACTTGGCAATACGGATGCCCTGCGCCGGATTTATGAAAAGTATAAGAACGATTTGCTGAAGTTGGCGGTGGCTCTGACTAACGATGTCAATACCGCCGAGGACGCGGTACAAGACGTTTTTGTCAGTTTTGCTGGGTCGGCGGCACGAATCCGTCTGACCGGAAATCTCAAGACGTATCTGGCCACATGCGTTGCCAATCGGATTCGAAATGACAAGCGGGACCGGCAAAGGCACGAGGCATCCGGCCTTGAGGACGCAGATTGCGTAATCTGTGAGACGAAAAGGCCCGAACAATGGGCCATCTTGAGCGAAGAGTTGGAATTGCTCCGCAGCGCGATGGCCCGGATACCGTACGAACAGCGCGAGGTAATCTGCCTTTACATGCAGGGCGGCGTGACTTTCAGGCAAATCGCCAAGGTCCGGAACACCTCGATCAACACGATACAGGGCCGATACCGGTACGGCCTAAATAAACTGCGGTCAATATTAAATACTCAGGTGAAAAAATGAAACCGTCAGGTAACGTAAACAGGTTCTTCAAGAACGCAGCGATTGACACCAACCCCAAGATGGACGAAGCAGTGCTCGATAAGGTGCTCACCGCTCACGAAAAAACAAAGAACACAATGTCAGCCTTGGCTCAGCCGGCTCTGAGGAGACAAATCATGAAGAGTCCAATAACGAGATTAGCCGCCGCGGCAATCGTTATCACCGTGGCGCTTATTGGCATCAATCAGTTCGGTGGATCCATCGACGGAGCCAATGTTGCTTTCGGTCGGATAAAACAAGCTGTGGAAAACGTGCCTTGGGTTCACTCGGTTAACAGTAACTCCAATTGCAGCGATGAGGGATGGCTTTCGTTTGTACAGCAAATAGAAATAAACAAGAAGACGGATGGGAAGGTGACGTACACAGATTATCGTAAAAAAGTGAAATATGTATATTCTCCTGATACAGAGACGATCACTCTGAGTGATATTTCCAATAAGAAGTTTGCCCTGGGTGCGACTGATCTCTTCTCGCTTATCGAAGCCTATCTCGACAATGAACGGGCAAGAGGAGCGGAACTTACCCGCCAAAACGGTCTATACCACGACATGCCAGTTGAAATCTTGGCGATTACCCGATCTGAAAACAACTGGACTGAAGAAATAAAAATCTTTCTCAATACCGAAAGCTACTTGCCTTTGGCGGTAGAAGTGGAATCTGGCAACCTCAACGGCGAATCCAGCTACGTGGGTCGCGTAACGTTTGACTACCCCGAGAGTGGGCCCCGGGATATCTATGCTCTGGGTGTGCCGCAATCAGCAAGAATCATAGATCTATTGCCTGAGCCGGATGCGTTGGAGGTTTTGCACACTTATCAGGAATATCGGGATAATGCCCCGTCGAAGTATGGGGCAGTGGTGATATTTGACACCGAAGGATCGGTGATGGTCGAAGAAGATGTCATCGGCTGTGCAACCATAATCTATAGCGACGAACAACGTCAATATGGGGAGCAATACAAAATCATTGGAACCCCAGATGAATATGCACATCAAATAGGTGACACATTTGAGTCGGCGATGAATTGGTGCAGGCGAAGTGACTTAGCCAAACCGAACGTCGTCGACCTTTTTGATGGCGTTTATCATTACCAAACACAATATGATGAAGGTGATAACAGATGGAGTCTCCAGCCGCGCGAGGACTGTCCCGGTGACGAACGTGGCAACTATCTCAAGGTATTGCGGCGAAAAGGCTGGCCTGGAATAGTCCCTAAAGCCGAGAACAGTCCACCTCACCAAATCCGTATTATCGAAGATCACTACTCCCAGAAGTATGGTTTGATCTGCATTGAACTGCTTCGCCAGGGCGCAAACTACGGTGGAAGAATAAAAGCTATGCCCCCGATAAGAGAACTATATTACCTCAATCCACAAAAGGATTATATCTGTCAAAGACTCGAGCATTATCGCCGTCGAAACGCTCCCTGGCAAGAAGACAGCTCTTGGCTCGACGGTATCGATCCAGATAACGTTCGGCCGGACGCAACGACTATTACCCAGGTAACCGAATACGGTCAGACGAGTTACGGGCAATGGTATCCAAAGGTGGTCACCAGTACTATTGTTGGAGTCCGTGAGGATAGTACACCAGGCGTATTTACAACTACCGAGACAATCCATTTAGAAACGGCGCCGGAGTTTCCGGACCGGATCTTCGATCCTGAGAATCTGCCGACGTAGATCTAGTGAGTACGCACAATCTGTGTAATAATGGTCGAGCCTTTCCAGCTCAGCCTTTCTTCTTTGGTCTCAATCCGCAGAATGTCATCGCGCCGCGGTATCATACCTGAGCCCGGCCTTCCGTGACGAGATGACTCAAGAGTACTCATATAAAAGATGTGGACTTTTTTTGCATTTGAGGGGGCAGTCATTCGTCTTTAGTATGGTAACAGGTTTTAGGAGCTCCTATTGAAGGCTCATTTGGATGAAAGTGCGGTTCGCGCGTGTCAACAGAGCAGCAAGTCCGCGTACGCGGTGCTAGTGAAAAGACACTACCGCCATGTTTTCGCGCTGTCTCTCGGTGTTCTGGGCAACGTCCATGATGCCGAGGACGTTGCTCAGGAGGCCATGCTGAAAGGCTTTTTGAAGATAAGGAAGCTCAAGCGGGCCGAACAGTTTGAGCCGTGGATTCTGCGAATTGCCAAGAACCTCTGCATCGATTTTCTTCGCCGGCAGAAACGGACCAGAGAGGCTAGCGTCAAGCCAAAAACAGAGGCAGGATACAAAACCGGCGAAAACGAGAGTTTACGGCAGGCAATAAGGCGGCTGCCGCAGGAGCTTCGGGTGCCGCTGACGATGTTCTACTTCGACGGCAAGAATGCGAGAAACATCGCCGAGAAGCTGGACATCTCGCACTCCGGAGCTTGTCGGAGAATCAGAGAGGCAAGAAGACAATTGCACAGACTGCTGAGCAAAGAGGCCAATTATGAATAGCGATTGTCGAGAGATCAGAGACAGAATCGCTGATATTGTCACGGGTGTCCAGACACAGGTGCATACGGTCGAGCAGCACATGGCTGAATGTGCGGCCTGTCGCGACTATGAGCGAGCGCTGAAGACCGAAGATGCAATGCTGACGAGGCTATTCGCAGAAGTTGATGCCGATATGGCCGGTCGGCAGGAAAGGTTGCTGCAAGCGATAGATCGCTCATGCCCAACCGGGAAGGCGAACTATCTGATAATAGGGAGAGCAATCATGAAGAGTCCCATCACAAAACTGGTCGCAGCGGCCGTGCTGCTTCTGGGATTATTCATCTTGTCGAGGTATCTTACAGGGAGTGAGAACGCGCGGGATATTGAGCAGGATAACGCGGTAGCAACCCGACAAGGCGAGGAGCAAACTGACACCACAGACGACCAGGAGCTGCTGGCGAATGAATTGGATACGGCAAAGCAGTTGTTTGAAAAGAAGGACCTGCCGGGGCTGCTGGAACTTCTTGATACAGGACAGGAGCCAATCAAGGTCAAAGTCGCCGGATATCTCGGACAGATCGGTGACAGCTCGGTGTTATCGACTCTGCAGACATTCGCCGAGCAATGGCAGGGCGCGGAACTGGAGAATCCCTTCCAGAAGGCCATCGAAGCGATCCGGCAGCGCCAGGACGAGTCCGAGCCAGAAGGGACCGAGAGCAACGAGGAACCCAACGAGCCCCAGGGGCCACCGCAGGCAAGCCGGACAAAGGTGGTCGGTCAGGTCATCGACAAGGACACCGCCCGGCCGCTCCGGGGGGCGAAGGTCGGCTTTAGACCAACCGAGGCGGTTGCCACGGACGCCGAAGGGCGATTCGAACTCGTGTATACAAAGACTTATCAAGAGGCTTATGTATACGCTACGGCGTCGGGCTATGCATCGAGCAGGATAATGGCGCGATTGAAAACAGGCGACGCACAAAATGTGACCATCGAACTGAGTCGCGGCTCCAAGCTTGCGGGCAGAGTCACCGATCCGAACAGTCAGGCGGTTCAAAGCGCCGAGGTGGGTGTCTTTGGCCTCACCTATCCGGGTGCGCCTACGGTAACAAACGCCGAAGGCAGATTTGAGATCGACGGTCTGAATCCAGTGGCCCATTCCTATAATGTCCACGTCACTCATCCGGCGTACCCGGCCTTGTCGGTCAGCGTTCAACCGGCGCCGGCAGGTCAGATCCAGCATCAGGAGTTTGTGCTCAAACGCGGCGTAGTTGTCTTCGGTCGCGTAACAGGTGTGCGCGGAAGGCCCGTCTCGGGAGCAACGGTGGGCAATACCCGATCGGGCGCAATGTGGAACAGCATCACGACTAAGACAGATAGAGCGGGTATGTACCGAATGGGCCCTGTTGATACCGGAGAACTTATCCTGTGGGTCACACATCCCGGATACGCCCCATCGGTCGAGCACTCTGTGCTCGCTACGAACCCGACAGAGCGCCGCATCGATATACAACTGAAAGCCCCGTGTCAACTCAATGGACGAGTCGTGGACGGTGACAATGAGCCCGTACAGGGAGCGACGGTCACCATCAGCGAATACAATGGTGTACGCAATCTGGACAGAGGTCGCCACTCGTGCGATCCGGACGGACGATTCGTGATTCCCAATTCGCCCGGAGAGGGTGACCTGGAACTGAGAGTGTTCGGCGAGGGAATCAGCGGCAAGGACCATGTGGTAGACTTCAGTCTGGATGAGTGTCTGATAGAAGTTCAGCGATCAGGCAAGATCTATGGGAAAGTTGTGGACGCGGTGACAGGTGAACCGATCGCCAATTTTCTCGTCAGGATGACCGCCACGGAGCTCGGACCACGCACCTACGGATACTCTGCCACGTGGTCGCGGGAGGGATACACTTTCGATTCAGCCGAGGGCCTGTTCGATACAGGCAGAGAGGCCCTTCCTATCGGCGCACAATTTCAAATCACCGTCAGCGCCGAGGGCTACGACTCGGTCATTCTGGATCCGGTTCTGGTGCAGAAGACCTCGGACGATCCCAATCGTATTCTATTCAAGCTTTCGCCAACGTCTGTCTTTGCGGGTCGGGTAATTACAAGCGAGGGCAAGCCAGTTGGAGGGGCAGATGTCGTCTTCTTCTCGAACTCGAATGCTACGGACCGTGACAACTGGCCGCGGGCGGTTACGGACAGGACGGGCATATTCACCATCTCTGAGCTTGGCTCGGAGCCGCAATGTATGATTGTCAGCACAGCAGGTTTTGCCCCGTTTGTCAGTCTCATGTCGGAACTGATAGAGGCCCCCGGCCAGATCGGCGACATTGTCCTCCAACGTGAGGCAAAACTCTTCGGACGTGTTCTGGATGAGAACGGCAAGGGCCTGGAAAATGCACGTGTGCACGCCTTTGTTGACCTCGGACGGGCCAGAGAAGTGTTAAAGCGTTTCCCAAGCCTTGGGCCCCGCGCAAGAACCGACAAGGATGGACATTACCAGCTATCCGGTGTGCCCACCGGACAGGTGCAGATAGGCGTTCAGTCGCCCCGAAATTACACAATAGGGCACAAGAAGATAGACCTCAAGCCTGGAGATTCCAAGGAACTGAATTTCGGTGAAGAACCAGGATATGCAATCACCGGTACAGTCCGGGCCGGCGGCGAAGCTCTCGAGCGCTGTTCCGTCAACCTGTACTCGAGAGAGGTAGGCGTCAGGAGTGACGGGACTGATCGTGCGGGGCGGTTCAAGGTCACTCATGTCCCAGGAGGAACGTACACACTTTCTGTGAGTTGGAGAGCAAGCAGCACCCGCGGAAACACCAGCCTGCCGCCAGGAACAAGGTTCAATCTGAATCGCCAGTTGGATGTGCGCAAGAACATGGAACTCAATATCGACCTGGCCGACAGTTCGATCAGCGGCATAGGAGGCGGTTCTTTCAGCGGCATGATCCCCGAGATGTTCCGTTCCAGAGAGAACTTGAGGCTCAGAACAATGCGACTAGTGACATCGAGCGAGAACGGGCAGACGTCGCAAGAGTGGCAACCGGTCATCGCCCCGGCTGCCAACGTCGCCGAAGATGGACAGTTCGAGCTCAGACAGCTACAGGAAGGACAGTACTACCTTGTGCTGCGTGATTCCGACAGGACACTGGCGAGATCAGAGGTCTTCGATATAGCAGAATCTGGCGACTTGGATGGTGTCGGATTTCACTATGGCAACAACAAGGTGCTCATTCATGTGGTGGACGCAAAGACTGGTAATCCGATCCCCAACGCACTGTTCCAGATCGCCAGCCAAATGCAGGCAAGCTTCTACGACAAACGCCATACTCCCGGCGAGGTCGAGGGCCCCATGGCAGTGGATGAAAATGGATTGTGTCTGTTTGACGGCCTTCCTGACGGTGCATATCAGGTAAAAGCACAGGCACAAGGGTACTTCCTGGGCGAATCAGAGTGGTTGGACATAGCGGCGGACCAGCAAACCGAATTGCTTGTCAGACTGGAACCGGCCGCAATGGTGTTCTTCGAATTCGCCAAGGCCGTTCTCGAACGAGCCACAGCCAATAGAGTGATCGTAAGCTGCAAGGTAACCAAGCCGGACACTCAAACAGTGGTCAAATACCGGAGCCTGTGGAGCGAATCGGATCATCACAGCGCTGTGATTTCTCTGTCCGAGTCTGGGGATGACACCTACTCATCCCTCAATCTGCCCGAAGGGACCTTCGACATTGAGTACACCGTCCGAACCCTGAACGTGGTGGACCGGGTGCAAGTGGGCCCCAGCCAGACAGTGGCCGAGGGGAAAACTACCGTCACTTGTCAACTCGGCGAGCCCGTCACGATTGTCGTAACCGGGCAGTAGATAGTTCGACCTTCTGACAAAGACTGCTGCGACAAGGCCCGGCCTGATTGGTCGGGCCCTGTTTCTGCGCACGTTGGGCTTCCACACGCTGTGAGCCCGAATTCTCCGCAGCCCTCCGGCTGCCTATGCACGCTTTCTGCGACAGTTTTCCACTTTTGAGAAGGAAGATATGTGAGCTCGTCCGGTAATCTCCCTTGACGGGGCGGCGGCTGATTTGGTATAAGTAGCAAAACAGGAGGTTACAGGCTCCTGCAACCTGTCAGTTGGAAGCTTGGTGATTTCAACGGCGTTGCAGGCTTTTGATTACCCGCTATCGTTGGGGACTGAAGAAAGGAGCGTGGTGTAATTCCGTATTGATGTATCTCCAGCATAATGCTCCCGATCGAAAATCTCCGTTCGTGCGCGGGCAAGCAGCTTCGCAATAACAGGTTATGGTTTCGCTCGCGATAATTTACTACCCTGAAGGGTACAAATAGCCGACAGACGAGTAGATACCCTTTAGGGTAGTAGATTCCCGCGAGCAAGAGCACTGAATGTTATTGCAGGGCCGCTTACCGACGCAAGAGCGGGGATCTTCAATCCGAGGGCACTGGAAATCAATTGTGTTAAGTCGCTAAGCGACGAAGAATCAAGGAGCAAGAATCATGAGAACTAGAATAGTGTGGTTGACCGCAATCGTCATAGTGTTTGCAGGATTCGGCCTGAGCCATGGGCAGCAAGCAGAGAATCTGCTGACCAACCCCGGCCTGGAGGACGGTAGCGCCAGCGGCTGGGGCGGCTACGGTGATAACACCCGAGAGGTGGTACAGGAGTTGGTCGGCGCCGCCGTCCCCGAGGCCCCCATTGAAGGGGACTACTGTCTGCATGTCACAGTTGGTGAGAATTACGAGAATTTCTGGAATGCCGGCCTGACGCTGTGGGGCGGCGGTGTATTTGAGTCGGGCAAACAGTATACCTTCTCTTTCTGGGCCAAGAACAAGGAGGGGGAACGGGAGATTAACCTTAAACCCGAGCAAAATGCCACCTGGACTCCTTTTGGAGAGAAACGTATAACCATTACCGAAGAGTGGGCTGAATACTACACCACTACACCGGTCATCACCTCGGACGTGCCAAACATGCAGATCTCCGTGCACATTGGCTTTGGACCGGGCGAATTCTGGCTCGATGCGGCCAGGCTCTATGTAGGCGAATAT
>LJTR01000162.1 GCA_001303465.1 Phycisphaerae bacterium SG8_4 | reverse complement strand
ACGAAATTGAAGAACGCAGCTCTGTCTTCTTTGCCCTTCAGCGCTCCGAAGGCATGCTCGGCCATGCTCTTCTGCATCACTTCGGTTTCCTGGCCCCAGTTGCATCTGACGGCGCCGGATCTGCACATTGCCATGCACTCTCCGCAGCCGATGCACTTGTCCTGGTCGATATGCGCCCGGACCTCATCAAGTGTGATCGCATCGGCGGGGCAGTATTCGCGGCAGAGGCCGCAACTCGTGCAATCGTCGCCGATCTCGAGCGTAAGAGCCGCGTGCTGTGCCATCTTGCCGTGCTTGCTCGCGCAGCCCATCCCTATTGTCTTGAGCGTTGCACCGAGACCGGAAGCCACGTGTCCCGTAAAATGCGCTACCGAGAGGATCGACTGGCACCTGGAGATGCTGTGTGCGATGAAGACTTCCTTGTTGATCTCGCCGTTAATCTCGACGGCTTCGGCGGAACTCCCGGACAGTCCATCCGGCGGGATCCATGGTATTCCCAGCCCTTCCAGGCCAAAGCCGTGCTCGGCCGCCAGGATGGCGTGATCGACGGCGTTGTGCCTTCGCCCGACGTACAGCGTAGTGGTGTCGGTAACAAAGGGCTTGGTGTTCAACGCTAGCAGTTCCTCGGCCAATCCCTTGATGCAGGGGGCTGTTATATACGTCGTGTTGCCGTCTTCGCCCACGTGGACCTTTACGGCGGTGAGATCATTTTCCTTGAAGCAGTCAGAGAAGCCGCCGGCCCTGAACAGAGCGCGGGCCTTCTCCGAGATTACATCCTCTCCTTCATCGCGGGAGGCTCTGATAAGATATACTTTTGAAGCCATACAAACCACACTTGAAATTAACAGATTGATTAGCTTGACTGTCGTTGTCAAAAGCGACAGGACTGCGATAGCATTGTATTGTTTCTCCAACGCACCGCAACGATTCTCTATAAAAACAAGTGCTCGATCAGAACTTTTGTGCCAATTCCTATGAGAATGACCCCGCCGAGGGCTTCCATTTTGCTCTCGAAGAAATGTCCGAATCGCTTGCCGATGCAGACGCCAACGTAGGAAAGGATGAAGGTTATCAGTCCTATGATTATTACCGCAACGACGATGGAGCCGGCTATTAGCGATAGACTTATTCCAACGGCGAGGGCGTCGATGCTGGTCGCAACCGACAGCACCAACAGGACGAAAATATTAGACGGGTCAGGATTCTCTTCGACGGATTTTATCTTAAAGGACTCATAAATCATCTTTCCGCCGACCGCGGCCAAAAGTCCGAAAGCGATCCAATGGTCATAACTTGCTATGTATTCTCTCAGAGTCAGGCCGGCCAGTGAGCCGATCAAGGGCATGAATGCCTGGAAGGCGCCGAAGAAAAGCGCCATTCTAAGAGCGTGTCTGACGTGCAGCTGTCTGTACGTGCCGCCGCTTACGATTGAGACCACGAAGGCATCCATCGCCAGTCCGACGGCTATCACGATTATCGTAAGCGAGTCCATTCCGCGATTTCCCGATGAGCGGCATTTCTACTGTGCTTTTATTATGCCCTCGTTGGTCAAATCTTCATTGATCTTCTGCCCGGGCTGGACGACCAGGAAGTCACTGTCGTCCCAATCGCCGTCAAGAAGTCTTTGCATCAGGCCGGAGCTGCCCTGCAACTCGTCATAGTTCCAGTTAAGAAACTCGGCGCACTGCCTGGTGTAGTCCTTGTATTTGTCGGAGTTGGCTAGCCCCCAATCGATATAGGTGGCCCAGTTGTACTGGGTGATCCAGCCCTGCTCGACCTCCATCAGGTATTGAGCGTTGTCGTCGCCGTACTTCTCTTTGTACTCTGCAAGCAACCTCTCGTAGCGTTCCTTGCCGGGTTGCTTGCCGGCCTCGATCCAGCCGGTGCTGTACCAGTAGACTCCGCGGTGCGAGTCGAAGTACTCCTTGTATTTCTCTTTCGATCCCAGCAGCAATGTCACACAGTCATGGCCCCGCGGTACGACGATGGGTATCTTCGCAGAGAGCCCAACGATGCCGTTGCTGCAAAGACCGTAGCCGAGCAGAGACGCATCGTAGGGCCGTCCCTGGATATCGACAGTGTTGTCCAGGGCCTTCTGAACCTGGTTTCGAAGCTCGTCCGGCGTATCGTGCAGGCCCTGTTCCATCAGGGTCACATCGACGACGTTCCTGGAGCGGGCGGCGCAAAAGTACGCCTCTCTCTGCATCACCTTACATGAAATAAACTGAAGTCTCATGCGCGAGTTCTCGGCCTGTCATGGGTTGCACCACTTGCAGGGTCGCTTGCCGGCCTTCACCGCCTCTTGCCTGGTCTTATACATGACGATGTTTTCGGTTGAGATGTTGCCTACCGAGTGGCAGTGCGATTTGTGGAAGACGTCACTACCGTTCGAGCCTGTTAATAGATATTTTCCTGCCGATGAGCCGGGATTTGATTTGGCGCGGCCTTTTGTATTCGTCAGGGCGCTGTCGCTGTTTTGGCTCTCGGCTGAGTCTTTATACGTCGGATTCGCCCGAAGGTAGTCCTTGATGAATGAAGCGGTTAAGACCTTCAGGTTCTGGCCGATTGTCTGCCCGAGCCTGCTCTTAGGGCCGTGGGCAAACCACATAAGCTCCCACGTAACAACATCGATTTGCGTTTGGGGTTTTCTCTCTAGCGTAACCGTTTGAAGGAAATCAACTTTCAAATTGTATACGAAGGTCTCCTGGCGAGCTGGCTTGTAGACCTTGACCGCCACCCTGAGTCTGCACCGGCCCGGCACTGCACGCCACATCTGAGGGGGTCGGACTTTGATGCCGGCGTCTTCAAGCTGTCTTTGAATGTTTCTTCGAATGTCTTCTTCGTCCAGACCAATCTCTTTGGCACTTTCGGGGCAATCTGCGTGGACCGTCATTGATTCGACGCCTTTGAGAGACGCCAGTTCCGGGGCTAGTCCAGCGAAAGAACTGCCGCTTGCGCCTGCCAGGACAAGCATCGCCACAGCGGCCGTGAAAATTGCATCCTTGTAAACTCTCATTTCTTCCCCTCTTTGCACATTCGAATTCGCAACCCCTGCAGGTTAGGGCCCGCCTTCTCGCGAACATCCATATATAGTGCTCCCTATTGAGAATTCTCTTTTTTGCGCGGGTAAGTAGCTCTGCAATAACAGTTCATCATCTTACGCGCGGGAATCTACTACCCTTCAAGGGTATCTCAGTCTGCATCCAGGGCCTTGTTTACCGCTGCTTTCATCTTCTCTAAGCCTGTCTTTGCCACGACCAGAGGATCCTGCTTCCAGTAGGTCGGACTGAACAGCTCCAGTGACAGCACTGCCCGGCTGCCGTTTGCGATCAGATCGCGAAGGATCTGCGTCAGCGGTGCGATGCCGTCACCGGGCATAACTCGATCACGGTCGCCTATAGTCTCGCGCGGCGGCTCAGCTGGGTAGTCATTCATGTGAAGAACCTGAACGGCGTGCGCGCTCAATTGTTTGAAACCGTGGAAGTCGGAACCGCCTTTGTAGGTGTGGTAGACATCCGGCAAGAAGCACGCCTTCGGATGGCCGCTCTCGATCACCACGAACATTGCCTGGCCCAGCCGGTGAAGGTTCTTCGAGGAACCCCACGTTTCGATCTGCGGGACAACTCCCATCTTATCGCCAAGCTCCAGCAGCGCACGATATCGCTCGGCTACCTTCATCAAATCAAGCTCCAGCTGCCTTGGGGCGCCGGCCGGCGGGGCGGCGATACGTTTGCCCCCGATCCGGGCCAATGCATCCATAGCGCGTTTGACCTGTTCGAAACCCTTGGCGCGTTCGGCGTCGTCATCGACTATCCAGCGGGAAAAGTCAATGGCGCTCTCGACGGTCAGACCCAGATCGCCGGTCTTCTTGCGGATGTCCCTGAGGCTGCCGCCGCTGGCGGCGTAATCGTTGATCTTCCTGACCCAGGGCTCAATTCCGGTGTAGCCGGCCTCGGCGGCGATATCGATTTCCTTATCCAGACTCAGGTTCTGGCCCCGAATAGTGCTCGTATTGAGACAGTAGCTAAACGGCACCTTTCGTTGCGACTTTGCAGCCGCCGATGCAAGATCCGGCCGGCCGGTCGTTACGGCAGCACCGAGCGCAGCGCCGGCGCCGGCCATCAATCTTCGGCGAGAGACGTGGTTGCTTTTCATAATCATCTCCAGTTTCTGGAAAAAATGTTTCGCTTGGTTTCTGTGTCATCACGCAATAATCGCGAGGGTTTCGGTCACATCCATACCTTCTTCAATGCCCGGGGCCCGGGCCTTGGCATCTGCCTTTGTCGGCAGAGCCGATCGAAAGGAACATCGTGGGGAAAATTGTTGCCAGACTAACGCGACAAGTCAAGCATCATTTTCTGTGCGTGTTTTAGCTGCGCGGTCATCTCACGCCTGACAGATCGCAAGATTGCGAGGACGAGTTAGGATTGGATCTTGACTTTACTTGCGCTAACGCGGCTTGATTACTGTCTGGTTTTTGAAGACTTTCCCGCTCAGGTAATCGGTAAAAGTAAGCCTCACCGTCAATTGTTCGTCAAAACTAGTAACAGTATCCGGTATGTCGAAAGACAGTCTGTAATTGACGGCTACCAGTGTTTTGAACCAGAACTTCTTCAATTCGTCGGGCCCCACGTTCCATTCACCCAACAGGGCCTCGCCGTCGGCCTTGTTCAGGTCCCACAACTGGACGTTGGCGGTCCCGGCCGCCTTTATTCCGTCGCCCTGTTTGTCGACCGGCGTGACGTATACGATCATCTTCTCTCTTTTGCCGTCCTTGTCCTTATCGAAAAAGCCAGACAACCGGCTGATCTTTATTCTCTCGACGCTGTAGAGATTTTCGGCCTTAACATCTTCAGGCAGGCCCGAGAGTACATGCACTTGCTCTTTCAATTTCTTGTTTTCTGTTTTCGATTGACTGACCTGCTCGGCCAGTTGTTCATTCTGCTTCGTCAGCTCCTCTATCTTTGTGGTCAACGTCGTATCCTCATTTTCCTTCTGGCAACCGACGACAAGGAAGACCGAAATGCAAAGAGCAGAATGAAAAATCAAAGAAGTCATCATCGCATAGCGATGATTCCACAATTTTGATCTTTGATATCTGATTTTTGATATCCAGTATGGGGCCGTCATTATTCTTGCTCCTGCTGGTCCTGGTCTCTTACGATTTCAGGTGCCTTTTGCAGGACTCTGTCGGCAAGTCCGTATTCTATCGCTTCGGTCGCGTCAAGCCAGAGGTTGCGGTCGCAGTCATTCTCGACTTTCTCAGATGACTGGCCCGTATGCTTGGCCAGAATATCGTAGAGACGTGCGCGCAGCCGCAGTATTTCCTGGGCTTCGATGTCGAGATCTGTAGCCGGGCCGATCAGTTGTCCGCTGATCAGCGGCTGGTGCAGAAGGATCCGGTTGTTGGCGAGTAGGAACCGCTTGTCGGCGGTGCCCCCGGCGAGCAGAACGGCCGCCATGCTTGCAGCCTGTCCGATGCAGTATGTTGCGACGTCGCAGCGAAGGAACTGCATCGTGTCGTAGATTGCGAGCCCCGCAGTGATCGAGCCGCCGGGCGAGTTGATGTAGAAGTGAATATCTTTCTTGGTGTCCTCATTGCTCAGGAACAACATCTGGGCGATGATCAGGTTGGCGGTCGCATCGTCGACCGGTCCGCCGAGAAAGACTATTCTGTCCTTCAGCAGTCTCGAATAAATATCGTAGGCGCGCTCGCTTCGGCCGCTCTTTTCAATAACTATCGGCACCAAATTCTGGTTAATGCTCATTTCTCAGGTTCCTCGGATCTTGGCAAGTCTTGAACTTCGAATTTATTGTTTGTCCGTTTCGTCGCCCTTGTCGTCTTTCGTCTCTTTGTCTTGATCTTCCTCTTCGTGCAGCACCTCATCAATGAGGCCATACTCAAAGGCCTCATCGGCGGTCATGTATCTGTCTCTTTCGGTCTCGGCGATAATTTTCTCGGCCGACTGGCCGGTGTGCTTTGCGAGAATCTCGCTGATCATAGCCTTGGCCTTCAATATCTCCTCGGCTTGTATCTTGATATCCGCTGCCTGGCCGCTGACTCCGCCCCAGGGCTGGTGCAGCATGACCTTGGCGTGCGGCAGGGCGTGGCGTTTGCCCTTGGTACCGGCTGCGAGAATTATCGCCGCTCCTGATTGGGCCCTGCCTATGCAGTAGGTCGCGATTGGAGAGCTGACAAAGCGCATGGTGTCGTAGATAGCCATTGTGTCGTCGACGCTGCCCCCGGGGGAGTTGATGTACAGGCTGATCTCACTGTTGCGCTTGAGGTTGTCGAGGTACAGCATTTTCATGATGACGTCGGCAGCCCTTTGATAGGATATTTCCCCTATCAGAAAGACGATGCGGTTTTCCAGCAGCATATCGTCGAGACTCATCTGCCGATAGCGCTGGTATTGGCCGTACTGATTGTATGCATCTCTGTTCATGGAATCGGTCTCAAAGCGAGTTGCGAAATGGGGGCCGGTTGAAGCTTGCCGTGCCCGAGGTTCGATAGACATTCATTAACCCCTTAATAGAATCTTCTGGCTCGTATTGCGTGCTGACTCGGATGCCAATACTTGCCTGTTCGTTCTCAATGCATTGGAAATACTGCGTCTTTTCACCGTGTCTTGCCCGGCATGGCGGAACATTCCAGCCTTTTCTCAGTGTCGCCTCTTATCCTGGGAGCTACTGTCCCTCAGCTTTGGCAGATTTCTTAGTTGTCTTCTTAGCAGTCTTCTTCGGCGATTTCTCGGCTTTCTTCTTACTCTTTTTTTGCTTCTTGGCCTTCTTCTCAGTCACCTCGGCCGTCTCGAGCAGTTTTGCTATGCACTTATTCTGACGGATTTCCAGACCGAACTGAGCCAGCGAGCCATCGCGCGCCATTTGCTCCTTCATTTGTTCGGGCCGCTGATGCCTCTGCATGGCCAGCTGAGCGATATGCCCGTTGATTTCCTCCTCGCTGACGCTGATATCGAGCTTCTCGGCAATCTTGTCCATTATGAAGAACGTCTTCAACTGTCGCTCGGCCTGTTGTTCGCTGCCGGCCTGAAGCTGCTCCATCTGCTCTTCGATTTGCTCGCGGGACAATCCTCGCATGATCAGGTTGCTGTACTGTCTTTGGAGCACCATGGTCGCCTGCTGACCCACCACGTCCAGGGGCAGCTCGAAGTCCGTGTTATCCAGCAGATGCCTGTAAATCTGCTCGGTCATCTCGGCACGCCCCTGTTCTTCCAGCCTCTCCTGCAGCGTATCCTGGATTCTCTCTCTCAACTCTTCCTCATCCTCGACGCCTATCTGCTTGAAAAGGTTCTCGTCCAGCTCGCCGGGCTTGAGCCACTTGATGTCTTTGATGTCGATTTTGATGTCTACTTTCTTGCCTCGATACTCCTCGCGGAAGAACGTCTTCGGTACCTCGACACTTGTCTCTTTCGTATCGCCTGCCTTGGCGCCGATGAGCAATTCGTCCAGCTTCTCGACGGGTACTGCCCCGACACGGCCGTTGGCCCTTACATATATCTCGGTGTTGTCGAGTTTCTCTTGCTCTTCCACCCCCTCGACCTTGAGGAGCACGTCGGCGACTAACTGATCCTCGGCTTCGACCGCATCGGCTTCGCCGCGGGGCGTCCATACGCCGGTGAGCCTTTGCATCTGCTCGATCTCTCGGTCCACCTGCTCGTCGCTGACCTCCAGTTTCGTTTTGGTCACCGCAATGCCCTCGAGCGGCGGCAGGTCGAACTCGGGGCGCACTTCAATCTCGAAATCGAACCGCATCGGCCCTTCGGCCGGCAGCTCGATGTTCTCGAAATCGACGTCGGGCTCGCCCAGAGTCTGCAGGTCGTTATCCTTGACGGCCGACTCACTTGCATCGGCGAGCAGTTTCAGCTTGACCTGCTCGGACACTTCTTTGCCGAACCTCTTCTCCAAAAGCCGCCGCGGCGCTCGACCTTTTCTAAAGCCCGGGATCGCCGCCTCTTTGTGCAACTCGGCGAATTGTTCGTCTGTCGCCTTCTTGATGGACTCTTCGGGGATCTCTATCAGCACCTTCTTCTTGCAGGGCCCGGCGTCTTCAATCGTCACAATATTCTCGGGCCCTTTGGATTCTTCTTCGTCCTTCGAGACCTCGGGTTTCTCTTCTGCCACTACTTCGGATTGTTGTTCTTCGGCAACCTTGGACAGTTTCTCTTGCTCGATTGCATCTGGTTGCTGTTCGTCAGCCATTTCAGTACTCCTGGGCAATTACGCCAAACATAAATATCGAACTTCTGCAAAACAGAGCGCCCCGGGACACGGCTTGGGCCACGCTGCCGTTCTGCTGTCAGCAATAAACAAAAAAGGCATCAGGGAAACAATTCTGAGATCACCAAACGCGTATCATCGCACTTGGGCTCCCGTATCCCTTAGCCCGGTCTTCACGATCTACGATCCTGCACCCGCCTGATACCACATGGCGGATACCGAACCTAAACGTATCGGAAACCAACGCCAAACTACATCGAGCCGGTAACTCGCCGATACTATTGCCAGCACATAAGTCTTCCGGGCTTACCTTACGCCCTCGAGTCCTCATGCCGTTGCGTCCATGCCTAAAAGCGGGCGATGAGATTTGAACTCACGACATTCACGTTGGCAACGTGACGCTCTACCACTGAGCTACGCCCGCAGGTACAACGCGCTAAAGTATAGGAGCTATTCTCTTGCTTGCAAGCAGTTTTTTCCGAAATTTTGCTATTTGCCGACGCCGGCGGCAGAGACTCTGTTGCCGCTGGCCGCACGACGTATGCCATTTTGGAGATGTGTTCTGCTGGCAGACCAGAAAAAGAGCTTGAAACAGGTTTCGGCCATGCTATCATGGCTCGCTCAAATAAGGAGCAAGAATATGAAAGCAGCCAGAACACGTCATGTATTCTCGAACAATGGCCTGCAGTGGGCTATTGCCGGGGCAATTTACCTGGTCTTCTTCTTCTTCTTCATCTGGTACCACGATGTGCGGGCCAAGCCTTTCAGCCTGTTCACTACAGAGAAATGCACGGCGATAGCTTCGGCCTACTGCCTTGCCCTGGCCTTGGCGCTGGGGCCCCTATCGCGTTTCTTCTCGAGCTTCGACAAGTTCCTGCCTTACCGCCGGACTCTGGGTTTAACCGCTGCGTTTATGACAATCCCCCACGTTATTCTGGTGTTCGTCTACCTGCCCCTGAAGTTCCCGGAGAAATACTCGGCCGACTACTTCATGAGCTGGTACATCGACTACTGGTTCACCATCGTCATGGGCATCCTGACTTTCATCCTGTTCATCGTCATTGCCGTTTATTCATACCCCAGCGGGATTCGTA